>NZ_JAWOQN010000149.1:0-1106 GCF_033337395.1 Vibrio sp. YT-19(2023)
TTACCAATTACATCGAATGCTCGCTCAACATAAGGTCTGGTTAGTGCTAGTTCTGGCTCGCCTTGGTTGAATTTTTCTGAGCGAGTGTCGTGACAGTCAGAACATCCGATAGGATTGACGATTTCTGAGCCTAGACGTGCCCATTTACCAGAGAAGTAGCCATCCTCGCCACGCTCTTCTATCACGCGAGCGACATCAGGACTTTTACAACTCCAACACGCCATTGGCATTGGCCCGGAGTTTTCATCTGCCGGTGCGCCTGTCCTTAGGGTTTGCCTTACATCGTCGAGCGCATAAAAGTGACCTCGAGCCTTGTTGTAATCTTTGGCAAATCCGTAGCCAGCCCAAAGAATCACCATATTTGGGTCTTCACTTAGGGCGTCTTCAATATGTTTACTTTCTGATGTTGCCTTCCAAGAATGATATTGGTCAGGATGGTTTTGTTCGAAGGCGTCGTTACGAGGATCAAGTCGATCGTTGTTTTCTGCCGCCAACACAGAGCCGGCCAACAATAATTGGCTAGCGAATAAGGTCGCAACCGCGATAGGTGCGCTCATCCAGTGTTTTATGCTCACGGTGTTATCTCCATATTCGTTTTTATTAGCAGCGTTGTGAGAAGCTATTCCAAATAAGAATTGGAGATCTACAAATAATATTATTGTGTAAATAAAGAGATGAAATAGTGAGCGGGATGAGTCTTGCTTTAGATCAATTTACACTAGTGATCTTAATCATGTTTAATTTCATATACCTCTAAAGTGGTATGATTCAATCCCCTTTATTGACAGTAGGTTAGAGATATAACCATTTTGTAAATAAGGTGATTGAGTTCGCTTTTTGAACAGTGTCTTCTACCTCTTAGGAATAATAGAGGTATTATGAATATAGGTTTAGCGTTGTGGCTTTCCAAAATAAGAATTGATGTCATTTGAAGATATAAAAATATCTTCAGAAGAAATTAATTGTCGCTCCCTTAAATAGTTGAGAACAGTTATCAATTATTTTAGAGCTAAGGAAAGAAAAATATGGGCAAAATAAAAATGACCATAGTGACAATGCTGAAATTTATCCTCGCCTTTGCAAACAATGGTTTTTATATCTCCGCT
>NZ_JAWOQN010000150.1:0-1104 GCF_033337395.1 Vibrio sp. YT-19(2023)
TTGTCTTCGTTATCGGTGGTTCTTTACTGCTATTCGCGGTGAAAGGTGCGGCGGTACGTGTTCGTGGTAACTTTGATTTAGTGTCACGCGAAAACGCACTTCTTGCCAATAACGTCTTGCTAATTGCAGCTCTTGTGGTCGTCTTAGTTGGTACGTTGTTGCCATTGGTTCACAAGCAGCTCGGTTTGGGCTCGGTTTCTATCGGTGCCCCATTCTTCGATATGCTATTTGCATGGCTCATGATGCCGTTTGCCTTCTTGCTAGGTATCGGTCCTCTTATCCGTTGGAAGCGTGACCAGTTATCTTCGATTGTGAAGCCTATGCTTGTGTCGGGCACTGTGTCTCTGGCGTTGGCGGCGGTTTGTGTATTCCTATTTGCTGATTTCTTCTCAGTGATGGCGTACATCGGCTGGGTTATGTCGATTTGGATCGTGGCAATGCATGCGTTCGAATTGCATGAGCGTGCGACGCACCGTCACAGTTTTGCTGAAGGTGTTCGTAAGCTTCAACGTAGCCACTGGGCGATGATGTTTGGTCATATCGGTCTTGCTGTGACGATCATTGGTATCGCTATGGTACAAAATTACAGCATTGAGCGTGATGTGCGTTTAGCGCCAGGTGAACACTTCCAAATCGAAGGTTATGATTTCTACTTCTCGGGTCTTCGTGATAAAGACGGTCCGAACTACGATGGTTACATCGCTGATTTCGAAATCACACACGATGGTAAGTACATCAATACACTTCATGCCGAGAAGCGTTTCTACCGCACCGCGAAGTCGATGATGACAGAAGCGGCCATTGATCGTGGCATCACTCGCGACCTTTACATCGCGATGGGGGAGCGTTTGGAAGATAACCGTTCTTGGGCGGTGCGCATTTACTACAAGCCGTTCGTACGTTGGATCTGGGCTGGCTCTTTGATCATGGCATTAGGTGGCGCACTAGCGATTTCTGATAAGCGTTACCGCTTCCGTAAGTCATCGAAAAAGAACGCAAAGTCAAACGAGCAGGTAGCATAAAATGAATAAGAAAATCTTGTTTATCCCGTTGGTTGCTTTCTTAGTTCTGGCGGGGATCTTCGCAACACAGTTGGTTCGTAAC
>NZ_JAWOQN010000151.1:0-1099 GCF_033337395.1 Vibrio sp. YT-19(2023)
GGCTGGGTGGCATTGGCTTTATCGTAATGGCGGTGGCAATCCTACCCATGTTGAACGTCGGTGGTATGAAGCTGTTCCAAACGGAATCGTCCGACTGGTCAGATAAAAGCAGCCCAAGAGCCAAAACCGTAGCGAAGAACATCGTGTTGGTGTATCTGATCTTAACGGGCATGTGCATTGGTGGTTATGTTCTGACGGGCATGAACCTGTTTGAAGCGATCAACCACGCCTTTACCACCCTATCTACCGGCGGTTACTCGACCTCCGATAGCTCAATGAACAACTTCTCCAACGGCGCGCACTGGGTCGCGACCACTTTCATGTTCTTGGGCGGTCTGCCATTTCTATTGTTTGTTGCCGCTCTACGCAAACGCAGCATCGATATTCTGGTCAAAGATGCACAGGTACGAGGCTTTGCTTACTTGTTCTTGTTCTCAAGCTTGGTGGTTGCCGCTTGGCTAGTGATTCGCGATGGTTACACCATTTTGGATGCCCTGCGAGTGTCGATGTTCAACATCGTTTCTGTGGTGACAACCACCGGGTTCGGCTTGGAAGATTTCACCGCTTGGGGCGCTCTGCCAACCACGCTCTTTGCCTTCTTAATGATGGCAGGGGCATGTTCTGGCTCAACCGCAGGCGGGATTAAAATCTTCCGTTTCCAAATTGCTATGACGCTGTTGAACAAACAGATCATGAAACTGATTCATCCATCCGGCGTTTTCGTGCAACGTTACAACCAACGTCCTGTGAACGACGACATCGTGCGCTCTGTGGTGGCGTTTGGGTTGATGTTCTTTATCACCATCATCTTTATCGCTGGCTGTTTAAGTGCGCTTGGTCTTGATCCCGTGACCAGCATTTCTGGTTCAATCACCGCCGTTGCCAACGTGGGTCCTGGCATGGGTAGCGTGATCGGCCCAACCGGTAACTTCGCGCCGCTACCAGATGCTGCTAAATGGCTTCTAAGCTTTGGTATGTTGATGGGCCGCTTGGAAATTCTGACTCTTCTTGTACTGTTCTTCCCTGCGTTTTGGCGCCGTTAAGCAGACACAAATAAAAGGTATGACAAGGAAAACATGGATCACTCTGGCGACCCTAC
>NZ_JAWOQN010000152.1:0-1099 GCF_033337395.1 Vibrio sp. YT-19(2023)
GTACTTTCAACGTTATGTCGCGCACCTGCCATCCGCCGGTGAAATCGTCTTGTTTGACCGCAGTTGGTATAACCGAGCTGGCGTCGAAAAAGTCATGGGCTTTTGTACGCCAGATGAATATGAAGAATTTCTACGCTCTTGCCCTGAATTCGAGAGAATGCTGCAACGCTCAGGCATTATTTTGCTCAAGTACTGGTTTTCGGTCTCCGACGAGGAGCAAGAAAAACGCTTCTTAGGGCGCATCAACACGCCGATAAAGCGCTGGAAGTTCAGCCCGATGGATCTAGAATCTCGACACCGCTGGGCTGAGTATTCTGAAGCAAAAGACAAGATGTTCGCTTACACCGACACCAAAAACTGTCCTTGGTGGGTTGTACCTTCAGATTCAAAACAAAAAGCGCGCTTAAATTGCATTAGTCATCTACTCAGTCAAATTGAATATAAAGCGCTAGAGTACCCACCAATTGAGTTACCAGAGATCAATAAAGAGGGCTACGTCAGAGCGCCAATAGACGATCAAACGTTTGTACCGGATAAGTACTGATCTCGGCTTCTAAGATCCAAAAGACCAGCGTTCGCTGGTCTTTTTCATTTATATGAAGCGTTACTTCAACACATCATCAATGCTTTGATCACCAAGGTGACGAACGTCCTTACCTTTCACAAAGTAAATAATGTATTCACAAATGTTTTGGCAACGATCCCCTACTCGTTCAATAGCGCGAGCAGACCACATCACCTGAAGAATATGCGGAATATTTTTTGGGTCTTCCATCATGTAAGTCATGAGCTGACGGATCACTGCTTCGTATTCGGCATCCAGCTTATCATCGAGTTTGTGAACCTCTGCGGCGGCTTCAACATCCATACGAGCGAATGCATCCAAAACCTGATGCAACATTTGAATCGCCTGACGGCAGAGAGGTTCTAATGAAACTTGGAATTGGCGTTCTTTCGATGACGGGCTTTCGATAGCGACATAAGCAATGCGTGTCGCGACATCCCCAATGCGTTCAAGATCAGTAATGGTCTTGATGATCGCCATAATCAAGCGCAAATCTTTCGCGGTCGGCTGACGTTTGGGGATGATTCGAGTACA
>NZ_JAWOQN010000153.1:0-1096 GCF_033337395.1 Vibrio sp. YT-19(2023)
CGCAAAAATGGTCCCGTTCGCGGGTTACGATATGCCGGTTCAATACCCTCTAGGCGTAAAGAAGGAACACTTACACACTCGTGATGCAGCAGGTTTGTTTGATGTGTCTCATATGGGTCAGCTTCGCTTAATTGGTGAAGGCGCTGCAGCATTTCTAGAAACATTAGTTCCTGTTGATATTGTGGATCTTGAGTCTGGCAAACAGCGTTATGCGTTCTTCACCAATGAAGAAGGCGGCATTATTGATGACCTAATGGTTGCAAACTTGGGCGATCATCTTTTTGTGGTTGTGAACGCAGCGTGTAAAGAACAAGACATCGCTCACCTAAAAGCGCACCTGCCATCGGGTGTTGAACTAGAAGTCATTGAGGATCGCGCTCTGCTTGCTATTCAAGGCCCTCAAGCGGCGACGGTGTTAGCACGTTTTGCTCCAGAAGTGGCAGACATGCTGTTCATGGATATTCGTAAAGTGGAAATTCTGGGCGCTGAGTGCATTGTTTCTCGCAGTGGCTACACTGGCGAAGATGGTTACGAAATCTCGGTTCCTGCTGACAAAGCAGAAGAGCTAGCACGCAAACTGACTGCGGAAGAAGAAGTGGAATGGATTGGCCTTGGTGCGCGTGATTCACTTCGGCTAGAGTGTGGTTTGTGTCTATACGGACATGACTTAGACACAACAACTACGCCTGTAGAAGCGAGCTTGCTTTGGGGTATCCAAAAAGTGCGCCGTGTTGGCGGTGAACGTGAAGGTGGTTTCCCTGGTGCTGACATCATTCTAAAGCAGATTGAAACCAAAGATGTTGCACGTAAGCGTGTTGGCCTTGTTGGTCAAACAAAAGCGCCAGTTCGTGAAGGTGTTGAGCTGTTTGATGTTGATGGTGCGAAAATTGGTATCGTCACCAGCGGTACAGCCGGTCCAAACGCAGGTAAGCCAGTATCAATGGGCTATGTGCGCGCCGATCTTGCTGCGATTGGTACGGAGCTGTTCGCAGAAGTGCGTGGCAAAATGTCACCAATGACGGTAGAAAAAATGCCGTTTGTGCCGCAACGCTATTACCGCGGTTAAAACTGAATGAAACAAAAATGCCGAGCTGAA
>NZ_JAWOQN010000154.1:0-1095 GCF_033337395.1 Vibrio sp. YT-19(2023)
CGTGACCACGTCAACGATTACCGTCCCTTTGGTGACGGCATTAGGTGTGGGGTTAGCTTCGGCCATTAAAGGGCGTAACCCTATGGTGGATGGTTTTGGGTTGATTGCGTTTGCCTCTTTACTGCCAATGATGTTTGTCATGATTTATGGGATGGCCGTTACATGATTTCATTCGAACATTTCTTAGATACGTTGCTGTCCACCATTCGTGATGTGCTCCCGATTGCGGCGATTATTTTTGGCTTTCAATTGGCTGTGCTGCGCCGCCCAGTGAATAATCTCAAAAAAGTGTTGCTCGGTTTTGCGTATGTCATTGTTGGGTTATCGTTATTTTTACTCGGTTTGGAGATGGCATTGTTTCCGTTGGGCGAAACAATGGCGGTGCAGTTGACCGCTCCTGAATTCGTCCGAGAGTTTAAAGTCTCTATTGGGCAGGCGTTAGAGTGGGTCGACTATTATTGGGTGTACACCTTTGCTTTTTTTATCGGCTTTAGTACGACCATTGCTGAGCCATCTTTGATTGCAGTGGCCATCAAAGCCAATCAAGTGTCTGGTGGCAGTATTAGTGTAAATGGCTTACGAGTTGCGGTTGCTTTAGGCGTAGCGATAGGTATCGCGCTTGGCAGCTATCGTATTGTGGTGGGCGACCCGATTCATTACTACATCATTGCGGGGTATATCGTCGTGGTGATTCAAACCTTTTATGCGCCTAAGTTGATCATTCCACTTGCCTACGATTCAGGTGGTGTCACCACCTCTACCGTGACAGTGCCTTTAGTGACGGCGCTTGGGCTAGGATTAGCGTCAACTGTGCCAGGCAGGAATCCGATGATTGATGGCTTTGGGCTTATCGCCTTCGCCAGTTTGTTTCCAATGATATCCGTAATGGGGTATGCGCAAATTACTCAGTGGCTTAATAAAGACACCTCGGAGGACGAAGAAAATGCGCTTTAAATTGATACTTGCGTTTGTTGAAGACAGCAAAACAGACAAGGTGCTCGATGCGGCTCGTGATGCAGGAGCAACGGGGGCGACCGTGATCAATAATGCTCGTGGTCAAGGTTTAAATCAGAAGCGGACGTTTTTTGGATTAAC
>NZ_JAWOQN010000155.1:0-1094 GCF_033337395.1 Vibrio sp. YT-19(2023)
CATTAGTTGAAATCGGCAAAGATGGCTTTATTGGGGCGGAACATATTGAGTTAACGGCGCCTCATGAAATGCGTATCGTTGAAGGCGAATTGGAACAAATTCTAGAGTGGGGCAAAACGGACCCGAAAAATGAAGATTATTTACTGGTGAGATTAATGGATAAACACGCCATTTTAAATCCGATGGATAAACTTCGTACGGTTTACCCGAATGTTTTGCACCTAGAGAAGCCAGGAATGCTAATTGGTGTCGAGCAAGAAATGGCGCAAGCTAAGCTCGCTCGCAGTGAAATTGACATGTTCAAAGATTTCTTTGCTGAAGCACAGGATAGTGAATTATCCAATGAGCAAGAGCAAGCAATCAGCGACATCATTAAGCAACTTTCACAGCAGTAAGGGCCAAATATGAAACCAATCAAACTCACGATGCAAGCCTTTGGTCCGTTTGCGAAAAAAGAAACTATTGATTTTGAAAAGCTTGGAAGTAATGCTTTATTTTTAATTAATGGACCTACTGGCTCAGGTAAAACCTCGATCTTAGACGCGATTTGCTTTGCGCTATATGGCGAAACCACTAGCAATGAACGTCAAGGGATCCAAATGCGCTGTGATTTAGCATCGCCACAGCTGCTAACCGAAGTAATTCTAGATTTCTCTTTGCATGGCAAAGTTTACCGAGTGACTCGCGCGCCGGAGCAAGAAGCTCCGAAAGCCCGTGGTGAGGGATTGACCGTTCGCAAACACACGGCGTCATTGTATGAATTGGGTGAGACAGAAAAACTCATCACCAGCAAAACGACCCAAGTTAAAACTGAGATCACTAATATTATCGGTTTGAACGAAACTCAGTTCCGTCAGGTTATGGTATTGCCTCAAGGTAAATTTCGCGAGCTGTTATTAGCAACCTCTAAAGAGCGTGAAGAGATCTTTGGCCAGTTGTTCGAAACGGATATCTACAAAAAGATTGAATACGCCTTAAAAGACAAAGCAAGCTCGATAAGCAAAGCAAAAGATGAGTTTGATAACCAAATTCGTGGCGCGCTTCAAGTTGCGGGAGTGACATCAGAAGCGGAATTAACAGAACAACGTGAAACG
>NZ_JAWOQN010000156.1:0-1084 GCF_033337395.1 Vibrio sp. YT-19(2023)
CGGCAATGGGTTGATTGGTATCCATGTCTTGTGCGACGACCGATTTCGTCATATCTCGGTCGGTGACTAAGCCAATAATTTCGCCTTCTTTCATCACAACGGCACAGGAGCTGCGTTGTTTGCCACACATGGTTTGCGCCACACTGCGGATAGAGTCGTTCACATCGACAATCGCAATGTTTTCACTGGCGATCTCGCCAACAGTACGAAAGAACAGCCCTTTTTCTTCTTTCCGACAAACGTACTTCACCGCAGAACTCAAGCGCACATTGGCTTGGGCGGCAAAATAGTCGGCAAATTCTGGGTGTTCTTCGCTGACCAGTTTTAGCTCAGAATGGGGGATCAAATAGAGCAATGAATCTTCAATCGCTTCCGCTTGGTAACCATCTTCGGCATTTTCGAGTGGGTCGAGGAAAGTAAAACCAAATTGGTCATCTTGCCCAAGGCGCGCACGCAGTTCGCCGTTAGGCGTGCGCTGTTCAATGGCACCGGTTCGGATGATGTAGAGGTAACGTTGATCGCACAAGGCGCTAAAACCGATGGTTTCGCCCCTCACGAGATACTTGACCTTGACGGAATTCGCGATGCTTTCAACCACAGGTTCTGGCAGTTTATCAAAGGGGTCAATTTTGATTAAAAAGTCGAAGATGTTTGGAGTGACGGATGTGCCCATGGTTTACCTCTAAAATGAACCGGTGTTTCAACATTGTGCTAAGTGGCAAAAAAAGCAGCCTCGCGGCTGCCTCTTGTTTCTGATTATGCCGGGTAATCGTGGTAACCCAATTGCTCAGAAATGTTTTTACCTGCTTGATGCAGTAAGCCGACGTAATATTCCATTCTCTCTTCATCGAAACGGATGGTTGGGAATGAGATAGACAAGCCAGCAATGATTTGACCAAAGCGGTCATAAATCGGCGCAGCGATACAACGAAGGCCTGGTTCTTGCTCTTCGTTATCTTCTGCATAGTGGAAATCGCGCACTTTCGCCAATTCTTCTAGCACTTGATCGGTGTTTTCCAATGTTAGTTCTGTGTGCTCAATGAACTCAACATCGCTCAATACGTCACGCACGAAGCATTCATCG
>NZ_JAWOQN010000157.1:0-1080 GCF_033337395.1 Vibrio sp. YT-19(2023)
ATTTTCTACTGCTTTTCAGCGAAATACGAAGCTCACCGCATATTCCTATTGATTTTGTATTATTCGTAAAAATCGCATTAATTTCATGAATCTTTCGATTATTTCTTAATGTAACAATTTGATACATTAACACCTGTTGTCAGCGAGTTGCATAGCAGCTTGATTTTCATCGATTTAACTCAATGACAACCGAAATAATAAGGAGAAAAACATGGAAAGCAGAAGCTTAGGACAAGGCTTAAAAGTAGAAGAACGACGTCAGTTGCTTCATCGCGGGATAAAAGCGGCATTGATTGGTGTGCCTTTATTGGCTGTAGGTTTAACGATCAACAGTTCGGTTTTGATGACAGATGCTGGCTATAGTTATGTGCATCAAAACAACATCACTGGTGAGTTGGATGTGTTTACTGAACCTGGTATTCATTTCCGGATGCCGTTTCTATCCAAAATCACTAAGTACGATCAAGTGATCACTGTGTCTTTTGGTAACAGCAAGGGTGAAGACTTTTACCAACGTCTTGATTCGGTTCAAGTTCGTTTCGCTGATACCTATATTGGTCAAATACCGGTGACGTTCCGCTTTAAATTGAGTAACGATCCAGAAGCTCTAAAAAAGATGCATCGTGAGTTTCGCAATAACAACAACTTGATCGACGCACTGCTTGTGAAAAATGCGCGTAACGTGACAGTGATTACCGCCACGCAATACACCGGAGAGGAGTTTTTCCAAGGTGGTTTGAACCAGTTCAAATCGAAACTTGGTGATCAGTTGCGAGAGGGAATTTATCTTACAGAGCGACGTCAGGTTGAAGTGGAAGAACTGGACCTTGCGCCTGTTGGGGCGAATCAGGCTAACGCGAACCAATTGCAACGTACTAATCAGCTGGTTTGGAAAACGGTGCCAGTCGTAGACAAAACCGGGCAACCGATTCGTCAGGATAACCCGTTGCAACAATACGGTATTCAGGTAACGCAGGTAACCATTGGTGATCCACAACCAGAGAAACAGCTCGACCAATTGCTGGCGGATAAAAAGCGTTTAGTGGCAGATCGCATTCGTGCGATTCAGGAACAAGAAAC
>NZ_JAWOQN010000158.1:0-1079 GCF_033337395.1 Vibrio sp. YT-19(2023)
GTAGGCAACGTAGTGATCACCGCCACCGCGGTAAGAGATAGCAAAACCAGCACCAATAGGATTTCTATTAATGTAAAACCGTTATGTTTTCGCATTTGTTTCATTAGTGCTGGCTTGCGCTCATTTTATTGGAAGTCTTGCATGTTCCAGTTGCCAATATCCGCTGCTGGACCTTCACCGCCCTCTTGACCATCCGCACCTAAAGTGAAGATATCAATCGTGCCGTTGTCACCAGGGCTTAGGTATTGGTATGCATTACCCCAAGGGTCATTTGGAAGACGCTTGATGTAACCACCATCACGGTAGTTGCGCGGTTCTGGGTTAGAAGGCTTAGTAACCAATGCGTCTAGACCTTGGTCTGTCGTTGGGTACACGCTGTTGTCTAGCTTGTACATATCCAACGCGTTCTCTAACGCCACAATGTCAGTGATCGCTTTTTGTTGGTCTGCCTTTTCTTTGTTGCCTAGCAAGTTTGGAACAACAAAACTTGCCAAAATACCCAAGATAACAACAACTACCATCACTTCTAACAGTGTGAAACCGTGTTGCTTACTACGCTTAAATTTCATTTTTTTCTCCGAAAGTTAGATTCAAGCCACGTCTTAATTTAGACACGCCTTAATTCGAATATTATCCGCTCATCAAGTTATTCATTTCTAGCATCGGCATCAAGGTCGCCATGACAATGAATAACACCAATCCAGCCATTAATGCGATCAAGGCAGGAGTGAACACTCCCAACGCAATATTGACCGTAGATTCAAAGTTTTGGTCTTGGTTGTCCGCCGCACGCGTCAACATGCTTTCTAACTCACCACTCTGCTCACCACTGGCGATCATATGCAGCATCATCGGTGGGAATAGGCGGGTTTGATCCAGAGCTTTACGCAAGCTTGCCCCTTCACGGACGTTGTCTGCAGCAATCAACACTTGCTGCTTTACGTAACGGTTTGACATCACATCAACCGCCACTCGCATCCCTTCAAGAATTGGGATCGCACTTGAAGTACAGATCGACAAGGTACGAGCGAAGCGAGCGGTATTGAGGCCTTTAGAAATCTTACCGACGAGCGGCAAGC
>NZ_JAWOQN010000015.1:0-131711 GCF_033337395.1 Vibrio sp. YT-19(2023)
TGAAACTCAGTATGTTGTTTAAGAACTGAACAACATGGGGCTACCATGTCTTCTCATCGAATTAAGCAACAAAGCCGCAAGATGACTGCACGTTGTTTTACGCCCAACCCCATGTAATGTTTGTGTGAATTTTTTCCATTCTCGTTCGATCGAAAGTAAGCTGAATTCACTTTTTCCCCAGCGTGTTGCGAGGGTGTTCAAACGAGCCCTAATATTTATTAACGAACCAACCGTTGCATGCGAATCAGAGCTTGATTCCTTCTTCTGCCACTGCATCAATGCATAGAGGTAAGACTGAATATCTTGGCGGTACTTCTCATCAATATTGCCAAAAGAGATTATTTTTTTGTTCTGTTTTAGTGCGTAAAAGTCCCACTCTAGATCAAAGACACGTGACACTCCGTTCCCGTAAGAATCAAACGTTACATACGGATTTCCGGCTAGTTCTGGGCGAAGCTGTATAGGCTGTTCAGACATAAAATGATCCCTTAAAAAATTGGCTTGCGCTGGCTCTGTCTTGGTAAAGCGGGTGGTAATCGCCATCATCCACTTTTTGTTTTGCTTGAGCGTAGTTTTTAGGTGCTTTTTGTTTCAGTCTGAGAAGAACTTTTTTCAACATACCTTCCACAACGAAATACTCACCCTTAGGTGCGGAATTACTCGCCACTATCTCTTTGAGGTCTTCAATTTGCTCCAAAAAAGATAACATCAACCAGATATCATTTTCTGACGCCACCAATTTATGGCTGTCACAATCAAAGCAAGCAAGAAAATCCGAGCAACGGCCCGTATCTTTGGAAAAATCAATGCCCAACTGCTTCATGCGCCTCGCCTCAGCAACAAGCTTCTCTGGTGTTGCCCCCGCGCATTTGATACCACTGGGCGTTGTCATGAATGGCTGTTCTTTGCTTTCGCGGGTACTCAATTTCTTATAATCATAATCTGATAAAATATCGCTGCGCATCGCCTTGGCATCCTCGATGGCTTTACCAATCTCCTCTCCTTTGGCAACAGCGCTTAACGCACTAAACGTGGCGTTGAGGTTATTATCATGGTCTGCTTGGACACCACTAGAGTACCGTTTAGCGACAACATTCACGGTATTATTCATCCCCTGTGACACAAGGAATATATCTTCAGTGACTCGCATCAGTACATCAGATTTTGTGGCCCTGAATCGGCTTGCAGTAACCGTTAACCCCGTTATTTTCTCAAGTTGTGTATTGATATAGCTAAGATTTGTACCATGCGTGCCGAATGTCCAAATCTCACCACTAGCGCTAAAGAAAGGGCAAAGCGGCAGTTCACTTGCAATCGGAATCTCCAGTGTTTGGAACATCAATTTAGACGTTTCTAGCCATCGGATGAGCAGTTCTTTGGTTCTCAGGCTAAAGCCTGCGCTATTATCCAAATCCTTATAACCAGCCCTGAATTTTTCACCGTTAAAAACAAACCGTCCACTACCAATATTTTTGAATGAAACATCCTTATGCTGCACGTTGGCAAGCACTGATTTGTTCATGCCTGTCAGCATTGAGAGCACGAAAAACCAATTGCGTGATGCCTGGTTATAAAAAACCTGTCGATGAAGTCGCTCAAGTGAAAGTGAGCTGTCCTTTATTGTTCCAGGCACGGGGATCATGCACTTCTTGAAACCATATTTCTTATTTGCAGTTAGCGGTGGTGTCCATCCTTTGAGCTTCGCTTGCTCAGAAAAAAGCTCTTCATCAAAAAACGGATGAATATCTAGCAGACCATTTTTCTCAATTGCTTCCTGAAAGGCCAGCGCTCCCTTAACCAATATCTTGGATAATGGTTTCAGCTCTGTTTCTATATGGAACGCTTTATTCGTAGCAGAAGATCTATTTGCAACGTTCGGTAGCACCTTAACGTCGGCTTCTCGGTTCCACTGTTTTAATAATACTGACAAGCCGTCTTTAATCCGCATTGCTTCCGATATCTGCAAACCTTTTTCGCGTAATTTATTGAAGTGTTTAATGCTATCAGTCATGACTGCATTACTGAAAAGGTCACCGTTATAACCAATTCCGTCAAGATACCGGAAGTAACTAACAAGCCCAGAAAAGTAGTGCTGCTTCGTTATTTTGTGAGGTAAAAAGCTTAGCCTTTGGTAAATTTCCCTGACAATATCATCCCGATTTGCTAACACCTCATTCCCTGAGCTAATTTGCTTTACTGTCGGGACGTTACGATAGCGCAGGCGATAAATGTGAGATTTTATGCCATTACTATTGTCTAAAACCATATCTTCAAAATGAAGTGGGATCATTGGTGATCGGGTCTTCTCTATCGCAATTTTGGTTCGCTTTCGTCCTTGAATCATAATGACCCCTCTAGATCATCAAAAGCGCCAATATAGTCCAGTACGTCCTCGTAGATTTCATCGGCGGAAGGCATATCTTGTGCTATTTTCAGGTATTCTATCGTCGTCGACCTATCTTCGTGACCAATTAAGGTTGATACCCTATCCAATGCCTCATCGGGTGTGATTAGCGGGTTGCCATAGTCATCTTTTTTATTTAAAAGGTGACGGAAGATATTCACGGCAAACGTTGAGCGTAAATTATGTAGGGAGCCGACTATAGGATGGTCAAGACCTCGGGTTAGGTTTGCAGTGTTACGTATCTCCACCCAGCGCCCGGTAAAGTCTTGTAGCCGCGTAAACATCGGTTTCCCTGATTGGGTAATAAACAAGTATTCCAGCTTAGGGTTAATCGCATCATCTCCGTCAAAGAAATGCGAATTTCCTTCTTCTTTCTGCTCCTTGCACCATGCTTTGAATTTCTCCAGACGCTTTTGATACCTGTCAGACTGAGAGTAATCGTAAAGCATCTTCATCAATGTGGCGGGGATAATGGTAACCCGGCTTTTATTCTTCTCTGCGAAGCCCTCAGCCGTCTTTGTGAGTGATTGATACTTATCACCAACACCCAAATCCATCACAGGCTTTTTAAACACCTCTTTGCCGTCCTGAATCATAGTTTCGGGGTTAACTACCTGTCCTAAGTGAAGGCTCGCTGCTTCTTCTCTCCGCAATCCAGTATTACGGCAAATCATGGGGTGCAGACAGAACTCAATCGGCAATGAATGCAGTTTATTGTTGTCACCATGACGAACCACCCTGCGAGATTTCATTAAAATGGTTTGCAGAATGTTCCATTCATTATTGGTAAACGGTTTTAAGTCACGGCGTAGATTACTGAGGTTTGTGCCACCACTACGCGATGATTTAGTAAACTTAATCCGCATATCCGTCGTATGCACCTGCTTACGTTGATATGCTTTCATACTGGATGCAGACGCCTCAAAATGGATATTCACTGTCTCAAATTGGAAAGGAGGGTTGTTAAAGCGGACGCCCTGACGAAGGCTGTGTTTATAAAAACCAACGACACTGCTCATGTATTGCCTAGCCGTTGTTTTAGCCAATACACCCTCAATAGCGAGTTGTTTGATTCCATCTCGATATTGGTAGGTTAATCGTTCCTGTTTATTACGAGGAAAGGTATTCCATTCTGGACGGGGATCATCATAGAGAGGGTCAAAGTCCTCTTTATCGTATTTAGCATCCCACTCTGCCTGTTTGTCTAATACAAAACTGAAGTAATGGGCAAGCCCCTGTGCATCGGTACTAAGCTCAAGCACGCCATCATCAATTGCTTTTGACAATAAGAACTCATTAACCATGTCTAATGGTTGGTAACTGACTAGTTTGTCTTTATCGCCATACCCAGTGATATGGAGTAAAGGGAGTTTCTTTACGGGGGTCTTATTGCCATTGGCACGGTATGTAACTTGAGGTTCTCCATTATCATCAATGGATACCAGTGGTTTCTCGTAAACGAAGTTAGGTATAGTTGAAATTTCTATCTCTTTTCGTATGAGCTTTTTTTGATTTTTATCGTTACTAGACATACTAAATCCCACACTGTACATACGAACAAAATATACAGCAATCTCAACTTTAAAAGTTAATTATGAAGATTTAGTTTATCAGGTATTTTTTGCGCTAGAATCAAAGCCGCCGCGTTATGATGCAGAGCACGCTTGACGACTTCTCTCGGATACACCGACGCTGCATCCAACGTTCCTTCAAATAAAATTTCATCTTTTATCACTCGGTGCTGGTTATCGAGAAAAAGAATATAAAAAACCTCTCTTTGCCGATCCCTTAAAATAGAAGACAGATATAACTTAGTTTGGTCGGGGCTGGTTAAGGCATCACCACGCTTTAGCGTCTCCGCCAAGTAACGTTGTGTCATTTCTAGTACCGCTTGCAACTGAACATACTTGGCTTGCCCTAATCCTTTGTGACGACAAAACTCTTCTTCTGATGCTGAAAATAGTTGTCTGAGCGAACCAAAGTCTTGAATAAGGAAGTCTGCAAGCTCAATCACGTTCATTCCGCGGGTGCCTGTGCGCAAGAAGATGGCCAGCAGTTCGGCATCGGTCAAAGCTTGCGGCCCTCGTTGCAGTAGCTTCTCTCTGGGCATGGACTCATTTGGCAAAGCTTTCAGTATCATCTGATGTCCCTTTATATGGAAAGTGTCCCTATTCCACAAAACAAAAAGCGAAAGTCGAGTATGACTTTCGCTTTCTTCGTACCATCAGTGCTTTCCATGCAACTTAACAGTTCATCAGAGTTTAAAGTTGCCAACCAAGCCGTGAATTTCTGTTCCAGACTGTGATAGCTGCGTGCTGATTGACTCGGCATGCTGCAACGTCTCATTAATGTTGTTCACGATCTGTTGAATAGCCACTAAGTTTTGGTTGATGTCTTCTGCAACCGCACTTTGTTCTTCTGCGGCAGACGCGGTTTGAATACCCATATCTCGAATTGTTCCGATAGAATGATGAACACCAGAAAGAGATTGCTGAATGAGCGCAGATTCTTCCGCCGTTTTGACACCTCGTTTTTGGCTCACCGACATCGTACTGACCGCTCTTGATACACCATTTTGTAGCTGCTTGAGCATGTCGCCAATTTCATGAGTACTATTTTGCGTACGACTGGCTAACGAGCGCACTTCATCCGCAACGACGGCAAACCCTCGACCTTGCTCACCGGCTCTAGCCGCTTCAATCGCCGCATTTAGGGCCAACAAATTCGTTTGCTCGGCTATCTCGCCAATCACATCCAGCACTTTGGTTATTTTTTCGGTCTGTAAACTCAACTCAGAAATTGCATCTGACGTGCTGTCTATCTCCGTCACGAGTTCGGTAATGCCTTCTATTGCTTGCTCGACCTCATGCTGAGCGGCGGTGACTTGACTGTTGGCATCGTCAATTGCCTGCGCGGTCGCATTAGTATTGCTGGCTACTTCTTTGGCAGTCATGCTCATTTGCGTCACTGCCGTCACGACTTTGTCCGTCTCTAAACAGTGATCCTGCATTTGACCGCTCGCTTGGCTGGTCTGAGTGTTCAGGCTTTGGGAAACGGTCTGTACTGTCGTCGCAGAGCGATGAATGTCCTGCATCAGTGGGTGCAGCTTATCCATAAACTCATTAAACGCCGCCGCCACTTCACCGACTTCATCCTGACTTTCGACTTTTAAACGAGCCGTTAAGTCACCGCCGCCTGCGGCAACATCTTTTAATGAAGCCGCGACATGTTGTAATGGCTGAATACCTTTAGACACCACGATACTGGTGAGAACACTGGTAATGATCAATCCAATAACGGAAATCAACACGGCAGATAATGTATGCTCTTTTAGCTCTTGAGTCTTTAACTCTCTGTGCATCGCAACTTGCTGGTCGATGTCATCAATATAAACGCCAGTACCTAAAACCCAGTCCCATTTCGATAGATATTCTGCATAGCCCAACTTAGGCGCTTGTGCGTCAATGGTCGGTTTGTGCCACGAGAAATAGAGAAACCCATCCCCTTTTTGAGAAGCGTCAATCAAGCCCGCAATAACTGCGACCCCATTTTCATCTTTTAAGTCGTAAAGGTTTTTACCCTCTAATGCAGGTTTGATGGCATGCAACGTATTCACACCTTGAGAGTCGTAGGCAAAAAAGTAACCATCGCTTTCAAAGCGCATGGCTTTCAGAATTTCTTTTGCTGCCTCTTTATTACTTCCATTTACATCCGTGTCGTATAACGGTTTTATCGCCGTCACGCCCATCATCATATAGGCTTGTAACTCTTTCTTTTTCGTTTCGATGAGCTCTTGCCTATCTCTTGCTAGCTCCGCTTCCAAACTTTTACTGCTGTTGATGTAATACACCACTGAGATCAACGTGGTGATCAACAACAGCGGAATTAGGGTTATCAGCAGCAATTTGTTTCGACTTTTCAACACCATGGTTTCCACTACCTCTTTTTCTTTTCAGACTTGCAAACTCCGCGCAACTTGTCTGTGAGGTAGGCGAGAATTTTCCCTTCCTCGGTCAGATTAATACTCTGGAGTTTGATGTGAATTATCTTCTCGTTATATATGCTCGGGCGGTCAGACTTTGAATTGTGTTAAAATCCGGTCATCAAATTGGAGATCTCACATGCAAACACTAGCAGGAAAGAAAATTCTACTCGGCATCAGTGGCGGTATTGCCGCGTATAAATGTGCGGAGCTAACCCGTCGCCTCATAGAGAGAGGAGCGCAAGTTCAAGTTGTAATGACGAAAGCCGCAAAAGAGTTCATTACCCCTTTAACCATGCAAGCCGTTTCGGGCCGTCCTGTCTCGGACAGTTTACTAGACCCAGCAGCGGAAGCCTCTATGGGCCATATTGAATTGGCCAAATGGGCAGATTTAGTGCTATTAGCGCCCGCGACCGCGGACTTAATCGCGCGCATGTCCGCAGGCATGGGGAACGATTTACTTACTACGCTCGTGCTCGCGACGGATTCCCCTGTTGCCGTTTCTCCTGCGATGAATCAACAGATGTATCGCAATATCGCAACCCAAGAGAACATCGCTACGTTAGCGCGTCGTGGTATGCACATCTGGGGCCCTGCGGCAGGAGAGCAAGCCTGTGGTGATGTAGGACCAGGTCGAATGCTGGAACCAATGCAGCTAGTACATCTATGTGAACAGTTCTTTCAACCAAAATTGCTAGAAGGTAAGTCGATACTCATTACCGCCGGACCAACTCGCGAAGCGATTGATCCAGTGCGTTACATTACGAACCATAGCTCCGGGAAAATGGGCTATGCATTGGCGAGCGCCGCAGCGCAGATGGGAGCAAAAGTCACCCTCGTGAGCGGTCCTGTCAGTTTAAATACGCCCGTAGGTGTTGAACGCATAAATGTTTCCAGTGCACAAGAGATGCACGAAGCCGTTATGACACATGCAAACCAGCATGATGCCTTTATTAGCTGCGCTGCCGTTGCCGACTACCGCCCACAAACGATCGCGTCTCAAAAGTTGAAAAAGACAGAAGACAACGACGAAATGGTCATTAATATGGTTAAAAATCCTGATATTGTTGCATCTGTGGCAGCAATGACGGAGAAGCGTCCGTTTACCGTCGGTTTTGCGGCTGAAACCAATGATGTAGAGACCTATGCTCGAGGCAAGTTAACAAAGAAAAACCTCGATATGATCTGTGCAAACGACGTTTCGGTTGCAGGGCAAGGATTTAACAGCAACGACAACGCAATTACCCTTTACTGGCCTGAAGGTGAACTTGCGCTCGCTTTAGAATCAAAAGAAGCATTGAGCTTTAAAATTCTCGAAAAAATGCATCAATTGATGTAACTAACGTTTGAAAACCCTGCCAATTTTTTACAAAAGCTGGCATAAATTTGGTACAAAAATGACAACTAAGGGTGTTAAATCTCCCATTCCACCCTTAGTGGTCTAGTTTGAGGCGAAATAGCGTCTTATAATCCCCTCCGCTCAACTTTGTATTTTGAAAGGAAGTAACTAATGGCCGGCAGTAAAAAATCCAACCGTCGTGAAGAAATCTTACAAGCATTGGCAGAAATGCTTGAATCAACAGATGGCGCTTCACGCATTACTACGGCAAAACTGGCCAAGCAAGTCGGCGTTTCAGAAGCCGCGCTGTATCGTCATTTCCCAAGTAAAGCGCGCATGTTCGAAGGGTTGATTGAGTTCATTGAAGAAGCCTTGATGACACGTATCAACCGTATTCTAGACGACGAAAAAGATACACTAGAGCGTATTCGTATGGTGATGCACCTTATTTTGGCGTTCTCTGAACGTAACCCAGGTCTGACACGCATTTTGTCGGGTCATGCTCTAATGTTTGAAAATGAACGTCTACGTGAACGCATCAATCAACTCTTTGAGCGTATAGAAACACAATTGCGCCAAATCCTGCGTGAACGTAAGATTCGTGAAGGGAAGTCTTTCCCTGTCGAAGAGCGCATCCTAGCCGCGCAAATTCTGGGACAAGTTGAGGGGAGCCTAAACCGCTTTGTGCGTAGCGACTTTAAATACCAGCCGACTGCAAACTTTGACGAGTACTGGGCGCTTTTGAGTGCACAAATAAAGTAAAAGACTATGAGTAAAGACAAATACACGCAGCCCGAGTTTTCTCTTTCACTTCTTCACCCTCGTAACTGGGGCGTATGGCTTGGTTTTGGTCTGTTGGCCATCCTCGTCAATATTCTTCCTTATCGGCTGCTGCTTTCATTAGGTCGTTCACTCGGTAAACTTGGCATGCGCTACGGTAAAAAGCGTGTCCACGTTGCTCAGCGTAACTTAGAATTGGCCTTTCCAGACAAAACACCTGAAGAGATTCAACATATTGTTGAAGAGAACTTCAAAAATACCGGTATGGCACTGATAGAAACCGGAATCACTTGGTTCTGGCCGACTTGGCGCTTTAAAAACCTGATCGTCGAGAAAGATCTCGGCGCACTGCGTGAAAAAGCCAAAGAAGGTAAAGGCGTCCTACTTTGTTGTGTCCATGCTCTAAATCTAGAGATCACTGCGCGTGCTTTCGCCGTGTTAGGCGTGGCCGGGTACGGCGCGTTTCGTCCGCATAATAATCCTGCTTATAACTTTATCCAGTATTGGGGACGGACACATAACGGCAATAAACTGATTGATCGTAAAGATGTAAAAAAGATGATTCGTGTTTTACGCAGCGGTGAGCGTCTGTTCTATTTACCGGATCACGATTACGGTCGCAAAAAATCAGTATTTGTGCCCTTCTTTGCCGTAGACGATGCGTGTACGACAACAGGCACGAGCATTCTGGCGTATACCTCAAAATGTGCGATCATCCCAGGCTCAGGATTTCGCAATGACGAAGGAAAATACGACATCATCGCCGATAAGTGCATTGAAGCCGATTATCCACAAAAAGACGAAGTCGCCGCTGCCGCTTATATGAACAAGTATGTGGAAGAAGTCATTCTACGCGCTCCAGAGCAATGGATGTGGCTCCATAAACGCTATAAAACCATGCAAGATGAGCATGTCGAGAAAGGCATTCGCTATAAGTAAGTGGTCAAGGCGATAAATCCAAAAACAAAAAAGGACAGATGAATATCCATCTGCCCTTTTTACTTTTTCAGAAAAAGTAACGAATTAAATGCCGTATTCTGCGCGGTACGCTTTGACTGCTTCTAGATGCTCTTTGTCTGTGCCTTTCTCTTCAAGGAAAGTCACAAGGTCAGTCAGGCTAACGATCGAGATGATTGCACAACCAAAATCACGCTCCACTTCTTGGATCGCAGACAACTCACCTTTGCCTTTTTCTTGGCGGTCAATCGCAACCAACACACCAGCAAGGTCTGCGCCATTTGCTTGAATGATTTCCATCGATTCACGAATCGCAGTACCTGCTGTGATTACGTCATCCACTAGCATGATTCGACCTTCAAGCGCAGAGCCTACAAGGTTACCGCCTTCGCCGTGATCTTTCGCTTCTTTACGGTTGAAGCAGTAAGGCGTGTCGATATCGTGGTGATCCGCCAGCGCGACTGCTGTTGTCGTCGCGATTGGGATACCTTTGTACGCCGGGCCAAACAGTACATCAAACTCAATGCCAGAATCAGCGAGCGCGGCTGCGTAAAAACGACCAAGACGCGCTAGGTCACGACCAGTATTGAAAAGACCAGCGTTAAAGAAGTACGGGCTTTTACGGCCAGATTTCAAAGTAAACTCACCAAACTTAAGAACTTCTTTCTCAAGTGCAAACTCAATAAATTCACGCTGGTATGCTTTCATTATTTTCTCTCTATGTCCTTGGTTTCTTGTGTCTCTTCTCGACAATCATTCATTTCTCTATTGTCGAGATAAAAAAATAGCCCCCATAATGGGAGCTATCTAAATCAATTGGCTAACGCCGCCTTCTGCGCTGCGACAATTTCCGTAATGCCGACTTTCGCCGACTCGAGCAATGCCATCAGCTGTTCGTGACTGAACGGTTCACCTTCTGCGGTGCCCTGAATTTCAATCATCTTGCCTTCTTCGGTCATTACTACGTTCATGTCTGTGTCTGCCGCTGAATCTTCAACGTATTCAAGATCACACAATACTTCGTCGCCTAGTAAGCCGACAGAAACTGCCGCTACGTGGCCTTTCATTGGGTTTGCTTTTAGCTTGCCGCTATCTACTAGGTGTTGGAACGCATCGGCCATTGCAACACTTGCGCCGCTGATAGATGCAGTGCGAGTGCCGCCGTCTGCTTGGATAACGTCACAGTCAACGGTGATCATGAACTCACCCATGGCTTTTAGATCGACAACAGCACGTAGGCTTCGCGCGATAAGACGCTGAATTTCCATCGTACGGCCGCCTTGTTTGCCACTTGCCGCTTCACGACGAGTACGAGAATGTGTTGCTCGAGGTAGCATGCCGTATTCAGCTGTAACCCAGCCTTTACCTTGACCTTTTAGCCAACGTGGCACAGATTCTTCGACGGTCGCATTACACAACACTTTGGTGTTACCGAACTCAACTAGCACTGACCCTTCAGCGTAAGCTGTGTAGTTACGAGTAATTTTGATAGGGCGAACTTGATCCGCCTTGCGATCGTTTGGACGCATGGGCATCTACCTTAAATATGAGGAGAAGACGATTTGGTTGGGCGAAGATTATAACGGAATCGATTCCGGATTCATAGGTTACGCCGCTGGCACAACATAAACAATCCATACATCCCGCGCACCTATCGACGCAGCATGATACACTCTTGAAGTAATTTTCAAAAAATGAAGACAGGAAAATTCGATGATTTACAGTATGACAGCGTATGCACGCAAAGAAGTAAAAGGCGATTGGGGCTCTGCGGTATGGGAAATCCGCAGCGTGAACCAGCGTTATTTAGAAACATACTTCCGCATGCCAGAACAATTTCGCGGGTTAGAGCCCGTTTTACGTGAGCGCTTTCGTAAGCGCTTAGCGCGAGGCAAAGTAGAATGTAATCTGCGTTTTGAATCAAACCCTGCCGCAAAAGGTGAGCTTAGCATCAATGAAGCGCTTGCTAGCCAGGTAATTAAAGCCGCTGAACAAGTCATGCACATGACTGGTGAACTGAGCCGAATCAATCCATTTCAAGTCATGCAATGGCCGGGGGTAATGGAAACGCCAGAGCAAGACATGGATGCGGTAAATAAAGTGCTACTAGAAGCATTTGATGGCGCAATGGATGAATTTATTGAAGCGCGCGCTCGTGAAGGCGAGAACATGAAGGTGCTGATTGAACAGCGTTTGAACGCCATTTCTGCAGAAGTCGTAAAAGTGCGTGCGCGCATGCCAGAAATTTTAGAATGGCAACGTGAACGACTATTCTCGAAGTTCGAAGACGCTAAAGTGGAACTGGATCCATCTCGTATCGAGCAAGAGCTTATCCTTCTGGCACAGAAATCAGACGTAGCAGAAGAGCTAGACCGTCTTGACTCTCACGTAAAAGAAACAACAAACATCCTGAAGAAAGGTGGCGCAGTCGGTCGTCGTCTAGATTTCATGATGCAAGAGTTCAACCGTGAATCGAACACGCTAGCGTCGAAATCCATCAGCACCGACATCACCGCATCGGGCGTTGAACTGAAAGTTCTAATTGAACAGATGCGTGAGCAGATCCAAAACATTGAATGATCTAAAAGTCATCGAGTATTGAAACAAAAAAGCCCCGCTAATACGGGGCTTTCTTTTATTCGTCTTTTTCCGAAGTTCTGTTATCAACGTAGGGCCAATAATGGTGCCCAATTCTGATCAGCAAAGTAGCCGCAGCCAAAATAAACGCAGCCAGAGATAACCACACAACCAAAACTGCATCCAGCTCTTTCATTCCGAGTGTGATATAGCGGGCGATTGCCATCATCGCGATATAGATAGGATAGCGTACCGGAATTTTACCGTTCATCACGAACTGCTGCACCATGGCGAGCACTTCCAGATAGATAAACATCAAAAGAATATCTGTGAGTAAGACACGCTTCTCTACAAATACGTGCACAAACTCTTGCATCATGGCGTACAACGTCGCCAAGGTAATAGAGACTAATAACACCGCCTCCAAAATATGGAAGATTTTCAGGAAAGGTCGACTAAAGGATTTTGGTAAATTCGACGGCATGGTCCATTATCCAAACAAAGAAAATAGGCCTTGAGTTTAGCATGCAACGATCTTCAATCAATCAGAATAAACATCAGTGCAAATCGACTCCAAGTCCTGGCATTTGCTTATAAAAACGCTCCGCT
This sequence comes from Vibrio sp. YT-19(2023), assembly GCF_033337395.1. NCBI lineage: Bacteria > Pseudomonadati > Pseudomonadota > Gammaproteobacteria > Vibrionales > Vibrionaceae > Vibrio > Vibrio sp. YT-19(2023). The sequence continues at coordinate 12,649 of NZ_JAWOQN010000015.1, forward strand.
TATTTGGCGGAGCGCTTTGGTGTTATAGGACCTGTGGCATCACTTACGCCACTTGCTGCTTTTTTTCAGCTACGCGCTTTTTCTTCCGATATTTAGGGTGAGTGATCGGAATCGCAGATAGGAGTTTTTTGGTGTATTCGTTTTGCGGGTTTGCATAAATTTCTTTAGCGCTGCCTGCTTCTACCACTTTACCAAAATACATCACGGCAACTTTGTCAGAGACATGTTTCACCACCGAGAGATCGTGAGAGATAAATATGATCGCCAAATTCATTTCTTGTTGCAGTTGTAGCAATAGGTTCAAGATTTGCGCCTGTACCGACACATCTAACGCAGATACCGATTCATCACAAATCAGTAGTTTAGGCTTCAATGCAATCGCGCGAGCAATACCGATACGCTGCCGTTGTCCGCCTGAAAATTCATGTGGATAACGGTTTACTGCCGTTTCTGGTAATCCCACTTTGATTAAAAGCTCTTTTACCCATTGTTTACGCTCTGTTGGCGTGCCAATTTTATGAATAACAAACGGTTCTTCCAGAATCATACCGATGGTATGACGCTGATTGAGTGACTCCATTGGGTCTTGAAAGACGATTTGCATGTCTTTACGCAGCGAGCGCATCTCTTTAACAGACAATTTAGTGATGTCTTTACCTTCAAAGAAAATCTTACCTTCCGTTGGCTCGTATAACTTTAAGATCGTGCGACCAAGGGTGCTTTTACCACAACCTGACTCACCAACTAGCCCCAGTGTTTCACCTTCAGAAACAGACAGTGAAACCCCGTCTACCGCTTTGATGGTGTAGCCTTTCTTGAACAGCCCTTTACCAGAAACAAAGTGCTGCTTAAGATTTTCAATTCTTAATACTTCTTTTGCCATAACATCCTCTTTTATGACTGGTTCACTTTGCTCAGTTAACTGGCAAACATACTGGCATCAATAGGCTTGATATCGATCATCTGCTTTGGCTCATTATCTAAGCTCGGCATCAACCCCATCAAACGCTCTGTGTATGGGTGCTGCGGGTTATCAAACAACTCAAAAATTTCTGCTTTTTCAACAATACGCCCACCATACATCACGGCAACATCATCACACACTTCTGCCACAACCCCGAGATCGTGAGTGATGAAGATCATTGCCATGCCTGTTTCTTCCTGAAGCTCGTTCATCAGTTCAAGGATAGACGCCTGAACCGTAACATCCAACGCTGTAGTCGGTTCATCACAAATCAGAATATCCGGCTTACAGGCCAATGCCATCGCGATCATGACACGCTGGCGCATACCACCAGATAGGTTATGGGGATACTCATTCAATCGCTTCTCTGGCATTGGAATTTTTACTTTTGCCAGCATCTCAATCGAGTACGCCTCCCGCTCCTTTTTGTCGAGCTCAGGTCGATGGAGCTCAAGCACTTCACATATTTGACGACCAATGGTATGCACTGGGTTAAGCGCCGTCATTGGGTCTTGGAAGATGATCGAAATGCGATCGCCACGCATGGCGTACATCTCTTCCGCAGGCAAATCAACTAGGTTGGTGCCGCGATAATTCACTTCACCTTTAATGATGTTGCCATATGGCTTAGGTAATAGCCCCATGATCGACATTGAGGTTACGCTCTTACCACTACCTGACTCTCCCACCAGACCGAGTGTACGCCCAGCTCTCACATCAAAGTTCACACCATGCAGAACCTTCACTGGCCCATCATCGGTGGTAAATTCAACTTCGAGATCTTTAACACTTAGGATTACATCGTTTTCCATAACCAATCCTTACAGCTTATAAGTGTCATCTACGACAACAACAGGTTCAAAAGCTTTGCCTGATTTCATCGCTTGTTTCGTTTCTTTTTTGATATCACTATCAATCCAGTAAGTGCCATCGCCTATGATTGAACCACTGAACAGCGCCTCTGTCATGCGATTCATTGGCTTATCTGGAAACTTTAACCAGCGCCAGTGACCATAGCGGACATAAGGAACCATGTAGCCTGGGACGATAACGTGAGCATCAATGATGTCACGCTGAATCTCATGACCTAGCTGGATCTTTTTATCCATATCCATGCCAAAACGATACTCGATGATCTTTTCATCCAGTTCAGGCGTGCTGTAGTTTGTGAAAGAGTTAGTTTGCGGCTTGTTCGCATTGACTGAATGGAAATACTCCCAATACGTTGGGATCTCAGACGTACCCATATCTAAGAAAGCCAAATCGTGCTTTTTCTCACGTACGTATTTGAACATGGATGAGCCATCAACTAACTTGAGCTCAATATCCAGCCCTGCTAGCTTGGCTTGCTCACGCAAAAAGGCAATACGAGGAGTATGAACAGGTGTTCCGTAGGTCAGCTCGAAGCTTAAGCGCTCACCTTTATCATTGACACGAATACCATCAGAACCAATTTTGTTAAAGCCTGCGGCTTCGAATGCCTCGGCCGCTTTTGCGGGATCAAACTTCGGTGCCTTAGCATCTGGTAGGGTGTATTTACCATGACCATAACCGGTCGGGTTCGGTTTACGGGAGTAGTCGCCACGCATGACATTCTCTATCATGCCATCAAAGTCAATCGCGTAAGTAATGCCCTTGCGAATGTTTAAATCATCCAGCAAAGGCATCGCGGTGTTCATCCATACACCACCAGCCCCAACTGGGAATTGGTTGTAACCCCAGAACTTTTGAATGTATCCCTTTTGGTAAGGTTCCGTATTCGATTTATCATGCCATAAGCTTGGTAAAACAAGACCAAATGCGTCCAGCTTCCCTTTCTCAAAGTGCTTCATCGCGATATCACTGTCGCGAATCACTGTGATGCGGATTTTGTCGACATTATAGCGATGTTTATAATACTTATTGCTGTAACCCCACCAGTCTTCACCGACATGCTTGAAGGTAACACTTTTACCTTTTTTAATGTCATCTAGGTAGTATGCACTGGTCGTTGGTTCACTTTTAAAATTGTAGTAGCGGACAAAGTTGTCATGTATACCGTCACCATTTTCATCTTTTGAAGGGTTAGCATAAAAATGTGCGGGACGTGGGCGCAGAGCCCCCATTCGTAACAGCAATTCTTCCGGATTGAACTCTTTCGCCGCCTTAACAGCAAACGTGTGAGTGTCGTACTTGATAACATCCGCAATCGTTTTGTTGTAGTAATCGTTGTACCAAGGTTCCAAGATGTCTTTGGAACGATAAAACTTCAGCATGAACACGAAATCGTCGGCAGTCACAGGTTTGCCGTCCGACCATTTGGCTTCAGGGTTGAGTTTAAAATAGACCGTTTTGTTGTCACCTGCTAACGCCCACTCGTTAGCAAGCTCAGGTATGAACTCTAAAGTATCTGGGTGGCGGACCACCAAGCCTGGTGTTTCATCTAAGATAAAAGAACGTAGCCCTGCATTAGCATCTGGGCCAACACTACGTAACGTCTGCGGGAAACTTGACATAAAGGTGCGATAAGTCCCTCCACGTTTCGCTTCTGGCGAACCATATTGAGGCTCATCCCAGTTTGTTTGCCAGTTTAAGTCAGTCGGAAGCGTTGCTGACATTGCACCAAAACTCAGGGCGCTCAGCGTGGACGCTAAAAATAATTTCTTCATAAAACTTCCCTTTTTTATGTTTTGCTCACAATGCTCGCTCAAACATAGCGTGTGAATTTTTTCGGGTCGAAAGCCGCTCGAATGGCTTCACCAATAAAGGTCACCATTACCAGAACCAGAACAATAGAAGTCACTACTGACGCAACAATCCATGGCGAATCTAAGTTTGACTTACCTTGTTGCAGTAATTCCCCCCAACTTGGTGTTGGTGGCATCAAGCCTAAGCCTAGGTAATCGAGAGCAGTCAATGCTGTGATGTTAGCTGCAATAGTGAAAGGTGCTAGGGTTACAATCATCACCATCGTATTTGGCAAGATGTGATTAAACAAGATACGTCCAGTCGATGCCCCTAAAGCACGTGCCGCCATTACGTATTCTCGTGCCGCTTCTTTATAGGTCATGGTCCGCATGTACCATGTCATCCCCATCCAAGTGAAAAGCACGTTAATAGCGACAAAGAGAGCAAACGTCGGTTGAACGATTGAGACAAGAATCATAATGACGTACAAAAACGGGACCATTGACCAGATTTCGATAAGTCGCTGTACAAACAAGTCAAATTTACCGCCCCAAAAACCCATAGCACAACCGACTGCAGTACCGATCGCGTAGGAAATGGCCATCGTAAGCAACGCAAATCCCATCGCCGTTCTGAATCCGTAGACAAGTCGCGCCAAAATATCGCGACCTATCACATCTGTACCTAAATAATGCTTATTTTCGGCGCTAGGTGCTGTTGGCGGGAAATCACCACTAAAATCTTGTTCATATGGGTTCCATGGCACAAGCGGCAAAATAACAAAGTTGTCGCCCCCTTCGGCCTCAAACGCTTTTTGCAGTACGCGATAATCCGCTTCGCTGGATGACTCTTGGCCGAATTCGCTACCTAAACGTACGTCACTGACAACAGGAAAATAGTAGCTACCATCGTACTTGACGACTAGCGCTTTACTGTTAATCAAAAGTTCGGCGAATAGAGAAAGGATCAACATGATAGAAAGAGCAACAAACGACCAATAGCCTCGTTTGATCTCTTTAAAGTGACGAATTTTCTTTTGAGTTAATGGACTAACTTTAATCATGTTACGCTCCAAACTTCACACGTGGGTCGACTAAAGCAACACAAATATCTGAAATAATGTTACCAATGAGCAGCAACAGCGCATTAATGGCGACAATACCCATAACAACAGGGTAATCACGCTCCATGATTGATTCGTAACCCAATAAGCCAATGCCATCAATATTGAAGATAACTTCAATCAGGAAGGCACCGGTCATGAAGAACAACAAAGAGTTACCAAAGTGACTTGCGATTGGAATTAAGCTGTTACGCAACGCGTGCTTACGAACTGCTTTTTTGAAAGGTAATCCTTTCGCAATTGCGGTGCGGATGTAATCTGAGGAAAGGTTTTCCATCAGGTTATTTTTCATTGTCATCGTCAGCGTGGCAAAATCACCGATGAGGTAACAGATCAAAGGCAACACCGCATGCCACATAATGTCTTTAGTGCGTTCAAAGAAGGTTTCGTAATCGTCGAAGTCATCGCCGACAAAGCCTCCCATCGGAAACCATTCCAAGTGATAACTAAATAACGTGATCAGCAATACACCCACCACATAACCTGGTAGCGCGTAGCCTACGAAAATGAGTACTGAAGAAGCGGAATCAAACACAGAACCGTGCTTGAGCGCCTTATAGTAACCAAGAGGAATCGAGATAAAATAACTAATAAAGAAGGTCATGCCGCCATAAAACAACGACACTGGCAAACGCTCTGCGATCATGTCCGAGACAGGCTCGTAGTAACGCGTCGACTCGCCAAGATCTAGCATTACCAAACGACTTAACCACTCGACGTACGCTTCCGTTACAGGTTTATCCAGGCCATAAAACGCATTCAGCTCCGCGATTTGATCGTCAGAAAGGGCCGTGTTACCACCCGCAGACGTCATTGATGCGGCGCCGTCCCCCTGGGACTGCATTTGTGACAACATGCGTTCAACAGGTCCGCCAGGCACGAAACGAGTGATAGCAAAGATGAGAATAGTTATCCCGAGAAACGTTGGGATAACCAACGCCAAACGGCGTAAAAAGTACGACAGCATATACAACTTGCTCCTTGTCTACTGTCCAGTTCAAACGGAGTGAAAGAGGATATTTTCCGCCCAAAATGGTGCATATTTATCTCGTAGTAACTAAAACTGTTGAAGCACACTCCCTGCGCCTCAAGAGCTAGACTTTTCTACTACTGCAATAATTTCAGCGTCATATTTATCTTGAATCCACATCAGCTTCAAGTGTTTGAAACCAAAACATGACAAACTTCCTTCGATGTCGAAAAACAGAAATGTTTTTGTAAAAAATTATAAAAAACCACAAAAATAATTCATACAGAATATCAATCTAGGCTGTTTAGAGCCAAAACCCTACATAAAAATGCACCCTACACACATAAATAGACACATAATCCAAGGTTATATTTGACCTAAAAATACGAGTGAGCCCTTTAACCGCAATGGGTATCATATTTTGATACCACCTAATAAGTTCGAGCTAACAAAGTATGGATTCGATATAAAACTCATCTCAGAACAATTCACTGGAAAAATATCTTTTTCCAGATTCAATTACCCACTAAAAAACCATAGGCAAGATAAGTCATTAAAGTTTATAAGAAACACAAAATACGGTGTTTTATTGAAATTTAATATCGATTCATAAACATTATTCGGTTTTTTATTCCGCCTTTTAAATAAAGCCTGGTTATTTACATCTTTTTTACATTTAAGCATCCCCGTTTACCACTGGTTTGACTTCCTTTTTTCATCTCGGTTATACATTGGCCGAACGTTAACGAAATATTAACGTCACATTTGGCCGCTATGCGGCCAGACATAGGAAATAATAATAATCGGAGCAACAAGGATGTATAAAAACACAACCGCTTTATCTGTTGCGATAAGCCTTGCTTTGGGGACGGCAGCAGTTGCAGCCCCAGCAACAGCACTGGCAGAAGAGCAGCAAGTTGAAAAACTTCAAAAGATGAAAGTTACTGGTTCGCGTATCTCCACGACGGATATGGAAGGTCCTTCACCAGTTACTGTTATTAATAGTAAAGACATTGAGTCTAAAGGCTTTAACAGCGCGCAAGACGTATTGAACAGTTTGACCCAAAACACAGGTGGTGTAATGGCTCAAACAGACTCTTTCTCGTTTACACCAGCAGCGCAGTCAGTCAACTTACGTGGCCTTGGCGCGTCACGCACATTGATTCTTATTGATGGCCGTCGTCTTCCTCAATACCCGCTAGCACAAAATGGTACATCTAACTTCCAAGATATCGGCCAAATCCCTGTCGCCGCCATTGAGCGTGTTGAAGTAATGACCGACTCAGGTTCTGCTATCTACGGCTCCGACGCAATCGGTGGTGTCGTAAACTTCATTTTAAAGAAAGACTTTGATGGCGTTTCTGTAAAAGTACGCGCGGGTGACGCGACGGATGGTGGTTACCAAAATGGTCGTTTAGACGTTGTAGCTGGCAAAAACTTTGACGACAAACGTATTCTCTTCGTTGGCCAATTTGCGGGCAACGAAATGCTAAAGCAATCTGACCGAGATGATTGGGCTGGCGATGACGGTTCTAGCCGTTCTCAGCTAAGTGGCTACTCTAGCTACGGTGCAAACTTTGAAGGCGCCAACGGAACACTTCTAACACCAGCTGATGCAGGTTCTTCATGTAAAGAAGTCGTTGGTGATGCCGCGATTGAACGAGCGGATGGAAAGTGTGGTGTTAACCGCTCTGCGTACCGAACATTAAAACCAGAAAACAAACAAGTAGACCTACTTTTACGTGGTGAAATGGACATTAACGACAATGTCACTGCCATGGCAGAAGCCCGTTTTGGCTACAAGTCTACAGAATCTGAATTCGAACCTAACCCTTACAGCGTAGAAGTTGATGCCACTCACTTCCGCGGCGAAGGCGAATACACTCGCCGTATGGTCGAATTTGGACCACGCGAAAGTAACACTGAAGCCGATTCTTTTGGCTTAACCTTAGGCTTGAACGGCCTGCTTGCTGATACGTATGATTGGGACCTATCAGCTGGTTACTCTGAGCAAAGCGTTGAAACAAGCAACCCAGCAATCTTCCTAACTCTCGACCAAGCTGTACAAAATGGTGATGTCGATCTTCTAGGGCCTATCTCTCAAGACGTTGTAGACAAATACAGCGGCACTTCAAGCAAAGAAGCTTACTCAAAGCTTTACTCTGTTAACGGCTCACTGGCTGGTGATTTGGTTGAACTTCCTGCAGGTATGTCTGGCTTTGCTGTTTATGGTGAATGGAACCGTACTGACTACAATGAGACGATTGATGCTACAACAGCAGCGGGTGGTTTCTCTGGTCTAGGTGGAACATCAGGCGGCGGTGACCGCGATCAGATTGGTCTTGGTGTTGAAGCTCTTATTCCTATCATTGAAGATTTAGAAATGACTGTCGCTGGTCGTTACGACCACTACTTCGACGACTCGGCAACTGGCGGCGCATTCACTCCTAAAGTAGCCCTAGCATACCGTCCTACTGACACCCTATTGCTACGTGGTAGCTACGGTCTAGGCTTCCGAGCTCCAGACTTGAAGCGACTATTTGGTGATCAAACTCGAGGCTTTGGTTCTGGTTTTGACCCTGTGCTTTGTGCCAACGCTGGTGGTAGCGGCCCACAAGATAAAGATAAGTACCCAGAGTGTGATACTCAGTACTTCGATACGCTTAATGGCCCTAACTCTGAGCTGAAAGAAGAAACAAGTACAAACATTAACTTGGGCCTAGCGTGGGAGCCTGTGGATGATCTTGGTGTAACTGTTGACTGGTACCACATCAAGATGGAAGACGTCGTAACAGCACCAACTTACCAAGACGTAATTAACGATCCAGGTAAATACCCAGGTACTGAAGTCGTTCGTAACCCAGATGGCACCATCAAGTCGGTATCCTATGGTCCAGTGAACCAGTCGTATGAAGAGCGTTCTGGTATTGACCTAGCGATCAAATACGCATACGACACTAATGAGTTCGGTTCATTTAACACGCGTGTTGCTGTAACGAAGATCTTGATTGCTGAATATCAAGAAAACGACAGCGAGCCTGTAACGGATGAAAGAGATTTCATGCCTGAATACACCGCAACGTTAAATCTTGGCTGGGCATATGAAGATGTCGCTATCAACCTATTTGGTAAATACCGCGACCGTATGTGTTCAAGCTACGCAAACCGTTACTACTTTGATGACTGTGATTCTGCTAAAAAAGCGGGTTACAAAGCAGAAATCGCTAGTATGACAACGTGGAACCTAACGGCTTCTTACCAATTCAACGAGAGTGGTCGTGTAACTCTTGGTGCTATCAACATGTTTGACAAAGTACCGCCTGCAGATCCTCTAAGCGATACCTCTCCATTCTATGCAACTGGGTATGACGATCCAATCGGACGTCAGCTATACGTCGAGGCATCATACGACTTCTAAAAAATATTTGGCGCGGGTTTTCCGCGCCCTTTTCGACTGACTAAAACACTGACAAGGATGCAACCATGAAATTCAAGGAATTTGGTCTCAGTGCCATAGCTGCAGCATTGCTTACTATCAGTAGTAGCTCTATAGCGGCCAACTCTGGTGCTGTCGTTTCCACACAAGCAAAAGCAAATCAATCTTCAGAAGCTTCGCAACAAAAAATCGACAATTATGCCGAAAGTACTGAAGGCATGTTGGCAGAATACAAAGGCTTACTACGTCAAATCGACAGCATGAAAGTCTACAACGAGCAAATTAATCGTATGGTTCAATCACAGCAAGGTGAATTGGACTCATTAAATAACCAAATAGCTCAGATCGATCAAACGGCAACAGAAGTAGTGCCACTAACACTTAAAATGATCGATGCACTCGATGAGTTTGTGACTCTCGATCTGCCTTTCCAGAAAAAAGAACGTAATAAACGTGTCCAAGAACTGCGTCGTCTCATGGATCGCGCCGACGTAACGACTTCTGAGAAATTCCGTAAAGTGATGGAAGCCTACCAAATTGAAGAAGGCTTCTCTCGCTCAATTGAATCTTACAAAGCTAGCCTAGATAGAAATGGGGAAACCGTGACTTACGACTTCCTACGTATTGGTCGCACGGCGCTTTTATTCCAATCTCCAGACGGTGGTGAGACAGGTATGTGGAACCAACAAACACGTCAATGGGAAACATTACCGGAAAGCTACCGCATAGCGGTACAGCAAGGCCTTCGTATCGCGAAGAAGCAAGCGCCACCAGCGCTAATCAAATTGCCTGTATATGCTGGGGAGGAATAAGAGATGAAAGGATTCAAAACTCTAGCCGCTGGTCTACTAGCGAGCTTATTTATGGTTTCAGGCGTACAAGCAGAAACGCCTAAAAACCTATCTGAACTACTCAAAAACGTAAAATCAGAAAGCATCGTTGAGTCAAAAGAGAACAAAGCCCGTGAAGCTGAGTTCAAGAACAACCGAGATAAGCAAGCGGCATTATTGCAACAGGCTCGTGAAGAGCTAGCTTCACAGCAAGCACTGGGCGATCAACTTAAAGCGACATTTGATGAAAACGATAAGCAGCTGACTGAACTAACAGAAACCTTACGTGTTCGCTCTGGTACTTTGGGCGAAATGTTTGGTGTGGTCCGCCAATATGCGGGCGAGTTTAAGGGCTTATTTGCTGCCTCTCAAAACGCTGTTCAGTTCCCAGAGCGTGACGCTCTACTAACGAAACTGGCTGAAAGCAAAGAACTGCCATCAACACAAGAGCTAGAAGCATTCTGGCATACCATTCTTCAACAAGTGGTTGCCTCAGGCGAGACAGCAACAACCCAAGCAACGGTTGTTTATGGCGAAGGTAAAGAAGCGGTTCGCGATGTTACTCTTGTCGGTGAATTTAACGCGATTGCCGATGGTAAGTACGTTACTTATGTACCTCAAACAGGTAAGTTCGAAGAACTCTCTCGACAGCCTCGCACCAATATTACACGTCATGTTGCAGGCTTTGAGTCAGCGTCAAACAGCTATGAGCCACTGTTTATTGACCCATCCCGTGGTGTAATTCTGTCTCTACTTGTACAAAGCCCTACCGTTCAAGAACGTATTGATCAAGGTGGCATTGTAGGTTACGTCATCCTTGGTATGGGTGCAGTTGGCGCTATCATTGCTCTAGTTTGCTTCCTACGCCTTCAAGTGATTGGCGGTAAAATGCGTAAGCAAGCGAAATCAGAAACCGTGATTCCTGGTAACCCTCTGGGTGAAGTTATCCAAGCTTACCAAGAACACAAAGGTGACAACCTTGAAGATCTTGAAGCGAAACTGGACGAAATCATCCTACGTAACGCACCGAGCATTGAACGCTTTATCAGCTCAATCAAACTGTTCGCTTCTGTAGCACCACTTCTAGGTCTACTGGGTACGGTTATGGGTATGATCGGTACGTTCCAAGCAATCACACTATTTGGTACAGGTGATCCTAAGCTAATGGCTGGCGGTATCTCTGAAGCACTTGTTACTACGATGCTTGGTCTGGTTGTCGCAATTCCTCTACTGTTCCTGTACACCATCGTACACAGTAAAGGTCGTCGTTTGGTTCAAACTCTTGAAGAACAGAGTGCAGGCTTCATCGCTCGCTATCAGGAAAAACTACATAAAGCCGAAAGCTAAGGAGGCGTTATGTGGTGGTTAGTTGGAGAACTTGAATCAATTAGGCGCTTCTTGGGAATGGGTGGCGATGTACTCGTCGCCATCTTCATCCTCAGCTTTATGCTTTGGGCAGTATTGTTAGAACGTTGGTTCTATTTTGCTGCCGTCGCTCCAAAAGCCATGAAAAAAGCCGTTGGCTCATGGCAGGGGCGATCAGAGCACCAGAGCTGGAACGCTAAGATGATCCGACAAGAAATTGTTTCTCGTCAGGACATTGAGAATAAAAAGGGCCTACCAATCGTCAAAGTATTGATTGCGCTTTGTCCCTTACTGGGTTTGCTCGGCACCGTTGTTGGCATGATCCAAGTATTCGACATCTTAGCGGTAACAGGAACAGGAAGCCCTCGAGCAATGGCCTCGGGGATCTCAAAGGCAACAATCCCAACTTTAGCCGGGATGGTGGCTTCTCTATCAGGACTGTTCTTTAGTTCACGTCTTGATCATTTAGCCAAAGTCACAACGCAAAAGCTGGAAGATAAGCTAAAGCATATTGCCTGAGTAAATGGAATTAGAGGTATAGGTCATGAAAAGACGCTATAGCAGTGATAGCAGTGATGAAACCGCTATCGATATGACACCGATGCTCGACATCGTATTCATCATGTTGATCTTCTTTATCGTAACAACATCGTTCGTAAAAGAAGCTGGTCTAGAAGTAAACCGCCCGACGGCAAGCTCTGCGCAAACCGTGAAAAAAGGTAACATCATGGTCGCAGTTGGTGCGGCGGGTGATGTTTGGGTTGATAAACGCCGCATCGAAGTGGACGCGGTTCGCGCGAATATTGAACGTCTTCGTGCAGAAAGCCCTGATGGCGCAGTTGTTATCCAAGCCGACACTGAAGCAAATGCTGGCGTAGTCGTGAAGGTTATGGACCAGATCAAAATGGCAGGTGTAGAAAGCATCTCCATTGCCGCAACCAATAAGGATTAAGCTTATGCGGTATCTGGCCTCAATTGCACTGGCGCTCATTGTCTCCCTCGGGTTGTTCTGGGGGATGGACAAGCTAGTAAACAAAGAGCGCCACGAGTTAGTGTCGAATGATGACCTGCGTATGGTCGAGTTTATTCGCATTAAACCAGACGAAAAAATACAGGAGAAAAAACGCGAACTTCCAAAGCCACCACCGCCTAAGCGTCCGCCGCCGCCGCCAGAAATGAAAGTGACAGCGACAGTAAAACCGGTGATGGAGCAGACCCCAATGGATATGCCAAAGCTTGACCTACCCGTAAATGTTACAGGTGGTTCGGTGCTTGGACATTATAGCCAGGGTGGAGGTGCGCAACTCGCGGGTAGCGGAGGTCCAACACCTCTAGCGACATTCCAACCTCAAATGCCTAGGAAGGCTGCGAAAGCAGGAATAGAAAAAGGGGTCGTCTTATTAGAGTTTACTGTAAACGCACGTGGTGCCGTAGAGGACATCAAAGTTCTTAAAGAGCAACCACGACGCTTAGGCCTCGGTCGAGCGGCAAGAAAAACAGTCTCTAAATGGACATTTAAACCAAAATTGGTTGACGGGAAACCTGTTAGCTCGCGCCTATCGCAAGAAATAGAGTTCTCAACCAATTAAGGAGTCACGATGAAAAGTTTATGGAAAAGCAAAGTGGCTTCTTTAATTCTCTTCGCAGGAGTGGCAATGACCGCTCCTACGATGGCAAAAGAAGCTCCTCAGTTATCAGATCGGACATTTCGAACCGTTAACAAAGTGCAAGAGTTGATCGCAACTGAAAAATATTCAGCAGCGAAAGAAAAACTAGCAAGCGCTTTAGAAAGTACAAGTTCGAAAAAATACGACCGAGCAGTTTTACTTCAGCAGACTGGCTTTTTGTATTCGCTACAAGACAATTATGTGCAAGCAGCAAAATACTTTGCCGAAGCATTACAGCTCGACGCACTTCCCGTTCCTGTTGCTCAACAAGTTCGCTACAGCTTGGCTCAGCTTTACCTAGCTGAAGAAAAGTATACGTTGTCTGTAAAAACGATGAAGGAATGGTTCAAGGTTGCAGAAACAACCAAAGAGAAGCCTCAAGCTCATGCTTATATCACGTTAGCGAGCGCTTATGTTCAGTTGGAAGATTACAGAAATGCAATCCCACCAACCCAAAAAGCCATCGCGATGAGCAAGAGCCCAAGTGAGTCTTGGTACTTAATTCTCGTTGCCTCACACTACGAGTTAGGCCAGCTGAAAAGCGTTGCCAGTGTACTCAAAACTCTGACTTCAAAGTACCCTCAGAAAAAGCGTTACTGGATGCAACTTTCTGGTGTCTACATGGAGCTAGGCCAAGAGCGCAACTCTCTAGCCACCCTAGAAATGGTTTACAAAATGGGGAAACTAGAAGGAGAGAAGGAATATTTACGCTTTGTAAACTTCTTGGCTTATCAAGGTATTCCATATAAAGCAGCCAAAACTCTTGAAAAGGAAATGGCAGCTGGAAACATTGAAAAGACGAAGGAAAACTATGACCGCCTAGCCAGTTTCTGGCAGCAAGCTAAAGAGCTAGATAAATCAATTCTCGCTTATAAAAAGTCATATAACCTCGCTCCTTCTGCTAAAACGCAAATTCAGATTGCTCGCTTAATGATACAAGACAAGCAGTATTCTGAAGCAACTCTTTTTGTAGAAAGCGCAGCATCCAGTGCCTCTAAAGAGCAAAAGGCAGAACTTGAATACATTCGCGGGATGGCCTATTTCGAGCTTAAGCAGCCACAAAAGGCCTTGCAGGCGATGAAAGGCGCTGCTCAATCGCCAAAATTCAGGTCAACCGTTAGCCCTTGGATAAATTTCCTAGAGTCTCAAGGATAATTCGAAGATTAAGTGTGAGTCAGTCGCACGCCTGGGGAAGTGAAAGCTTCCCCTTTTTTCCGTCTTATCTTAATTACCCCCTATTTTTAACCAGAGTCACTCACGCAAGCCAAATCGGGACTCTAAACCTAAAATCAGCACACTAAACGGTTGTAGAAATGGTTTTAATAACAGAGTGCGCGGATGGTAAGTCCTGTACCACGCTCCTTCTTCGCTGTTTAGGAACACTCTGCCGTAAGTAACTATTTCATCTGGGACGATCACAGACAGAAAGATCAACTGGTAACAAAATAGAGATCATGATACTCTTCGCCTCCATTTTTCTGGCGGGATTATCACCAATATCCACCCCTTTGGTGGTTGATTTCTCAATGCCAGTGCTATCGTTATAAGAATGTCGAACTTTCCTTCGGCACTCAATCAATCCAATCAAAAGTGGAACAGTACAATGGGCAAAGGTACTCTCTATATCGTATCTGCACCTAGCGGCGCAGGTAAATCTAGCTTGATCTCAGCGATGTTGGAACGCAACCCAACCTACGCAATGAAAGTGTCTGTGTCTCACACCACGCGCAACATGCGACCTGGTGAAGAAAATGGTGTCCACTACCATTTTGTAGCGAAAGATGAGTTTGAAGCCCTGATCGCTAAAGGTGACTTCCTAGAATACGCAGAAGTGTTTGGTAATTATTACGGCACATCTCGTGTATGGATTGAAGAAACACTAAATAAAGGTATCGACGTTTTTCTAGATATCGACTGGCAAGGCGCACGCCAAATCCGTGAACAAATGCCAGAAGCCAAAAGCATCTTCATCCTGCCACCATCAAACGGTGAGTTAGAGCGTCGCTTGAACACTCGTGGTCAAGATAGCGATGAAGTGATCGCAAAGCGTATGGCTGAAGCCAAGTCGGAAATCTCTCATTACAACGAGTACGACTACGTGATCGTAAACGACGATTTTGATACCGCTTTGATGGATTTTAAAGCTATCTTGCGTGCTGAAAGATTGAAGGAAGAAAAGCAAGCTGCTAAATATAAAGGTATGCTTGACGCGTTGTTAGCAGAGTAACTTCAAAAAAGTCACGCTGTAAAACATAAAGAATTTCCCGTTTTTTGCCCAGTGCGAAAGACACAATAAACTACCTGAGAAAGTCCACAAACGGTGGCTTGTCTAATTGCTAGTAAATAAAGTAGTTAGGTTGTATACTTTCTCGTCATTCTAAAATTTTAGTTAACTATTTGGAGTCCTCATGGCACGCGTAACTGTTCAAGACGCTGTTGAAAAAGTTGGCAACCGTTTCGACCTAGTACTGATTGCGGCTCGCCGCGCTCGTCAAATGCAAACTGGCGGTAAAGATGCACTAGTGCCAGAAGAGAACGATAAGCCAACGGTTATCGCTCTACGCGAAATCGAAGAAGGTTTAATTACTAAAGAAGTTCTAGACGCTCGTGAACGTCAAGAACAGCAAGAGCAAGAAGCGGCAGAGCTAGCGGCAGTAAGCAGCATCGCTCACAACCGTTAATTCTGACTTTAGAATTCAACAACCTCCCGGGCCTATAATTTGTATCTATTCGATAGCCTCAAAGACGTTGCCCAAGAATACCTAACAGAGCCTCAGATTGAGGCTCTGCGTCAATCTTATGTGGTAGCGAGAGATGCCCATGAAGGGCAAACCCGCTCTAGCGGTGAACCATACATCATCCACCCTGTCGCTGTGGCTCGTATCTTGGCCGAAATGCGCCTTGATATCGAAACCCTCCAAGCTGCTTTGCTGCATGACGTCATTGAAGACTGTGATGTAACTAAAGAAGATCTCGAAGAGAAATTCGGCAACACTGTCGCAGAATTGGTTGATGGTGTATCTAAACTGGACAAACTCAAATTCCGCGATAGGAAAGAGGCTCAGGCTGAAAACTTTCGTAAGATGGTTCTGGCCATGGTGCAAGATATCCGCGTCATTCTGATCAAACTGGCTGACCGCACGCACAACATGCGTACGCTTGGCGCGCTTCGACCAGATAAAAAGCGTCGTATTGCTCGTGAAACGTTAGAAATTTACGCGCCCCTCGCTCATCGTCTTGGTATTCACAATATCAAAACCGAACTCGAAGAGTTGGGCTTTGAGGCGCTATATCCCAACCGCTACCGCGTACTAAAAGAAGTGGTTAAAGCCGCACGTGGTAATCGTAAAGAGATGATCCAACGCATTCACAGCGAAATAGAAGGCCGTCTGCAAGATTTTGGCTTGAATGCTCGCGTCGTTGGTCGTGAGAAAAACCTGTTCTCTATCTACAACAAGATGAAAACCAAAGAACAGCGCTTTCACACCATCATGGATATCTATGCGTTCCGAGTCGTTGTTGATACCGCTGATACTTGTTATCGCGTTTTAGGCCAAGTACACAGCTTGTATAAGCCACGTCCTGGTCGCATGAAAGATTACATCGCGGTACCAAAGGCGAACGGCTATCAATCGCTACACACTTCCATGGTTGGCCCACACGGCGTACCTGTTGAAGTTCAGATCCGCACTGAAGATATGGATCAAATGGCGGACAAAGGTGTCGCGGCACACTGGTCTTACAAAGACAAAGGCGACAAGTCTGGTACCACTGCGCAAGTGAAAGCTCAGCGTTGGATGCAAAGCCTGTTAGAGCTACAACAAAGCGCGGGTAACTCATTCGAATTCATTGAAAACGTAAAATCCGATCTTTTCCCAGATGAGATTTACGTCTTCACACCAAAAGGTCGTATCGTTGAACTACCTTTAGGCGCAACGGCTGTCGACTTTGCCTATGCCGTACATACCGATGTAGGCAACTCTTGTGTTGGTGCTCGTGTTGATCGTAACCCTTACCCATTGAGTAAGGCATTGAAAAACGGTCAGACAGTGGAAATTATCAGTGCCCCTGGTGCGCGTCCGAATGCGGCATGGCTGAACTATGTCGTGACTTCTCGTGCCCGCACTAAGATTCGACAAGTACTGAAAACGATGCGTCGTGAAGAGTCGATTACTTTAGGTCGTCGCCTACTTAATCACGCACTTGGCCGTCACTCGATTGATTCAATTTATCCAGAAAATATCCAAGAAGTCTTGAATGATCTTCGCCTAGAAAGCATCGATGATTTATTGGCTGCTATTGGATTGGGTGAGTTGATGAGCATTGTGATCGCACGTCGTCTCCTTGGTGACACCGAAGAGCTCACGACAACAAGTTCAATCCCAACGGACTCGAAGAAGAAGCTTCCGATTCGTGGCGCAGAAGGCTTATTGCTGACGTTTGCAAATTGTTGTCATCCTATCCCAGATGATCACATTATTGCTCACGTATCGCCTGGTCGTGGTTTGGTTGTTCACCGAGAAACATGTCCGAACGTTCGTGGTTATCAGAAAGAGCCAGACCGTTATATGGCTGTCGCTTGGTCTGAAGACTACGATAAAGAGTTCATTGCTGAACTTAAAGTCGACATGCTTAACAACCAAGGTGCTCTTGCAGAACTTACCAACGTGATCTCGAAAACAGGATCAAACATTCATGGCCTTTCAACGGAAGAACGTGATGGTCGTCTATACACTGTGACTGTGCTGTTGACGACGAAAGATCGTGTCCACCTTGCTGGTATCATGCGTAAGATTAAGGCAATGCCTCAAGCAACCCGAGTCAGACGCAGAAAGAACTAACCTCTATCGCCACCTACTCTGTTAGGTGGCGATTTTTTATACCTCAATAAATATGAACCTAGAACGTTACAACCGTATTCACCAAGTCCTAAAAACTCGCCAAACTGATCTGACACTTTGTCTCGAAGAAGTACATAAGCCAAACAACGTCTCTGCTGTGATCCGCACCGCTGACGCGACAGGCTTACACAAAGTTCACGCAATTTGGCCAGACAAAATGCGTACGCTGAGCCATACCTCAGCTGGCGCGCGTAACTGGGTTGAAGTGGATACTCACGATTCGATTGAAACTGCGATTACCGAACTCAAAGCGCAAGGTATGCAGGTTTTGGTGACCAATCTTTCGGACACCGCCGTCGATTTTCGCGAGATCGACTACACCAGACCAACGGCAATCATTTTAGGCAGTGAAAAAGTTGGCGCTTCGGAGCAAGCCAAACAGCTTGCCGATCAAGACATTATTATCCCAATGGTGGGCATGGTGCAGTCACTAAACGTATCGGTTGCCAGTGCCGTAATTTTGTATGAAGCGCAACGTCAACGTGAAGCCGCAGGCATGTACGACCGAGAAGAAAGCGCTCTGCCTAAAGAGACAATCAACCGTATTCTCTTTGAACGTGGTCACCCAGTGCTGGCAAAGGTCGCGAAACGAAAAGGGCTCGTTTACCCACCACTCGATGAAGAAGGTCAAATCATCGCCGATGACGCGTGGTGGCAAGAGATGCAAAGCAAGTAACAGACTTTCGTCATCCTGAACGGCGGCGAAGGAGCGTGGTTCAGGATCTAATTCTCAAATATACAGATGCTGATAGTGTTAACTTCAGCGACATACTTGTTGGAAATAGAATCGTGATGTCGCTAAAGCTCCTCGGAATGATAGGTTATCAGTCAAATCATGACACTAACTAAAGCATGACTATTTTTTCCTGTACAAAAACACAGCTCCATGGTTAACATACTGCTATGTTAACCATTTTCTTGAGCCCTCTATGTCCGCCCAAATGTTATCTGGCGTCCCATTAACCTCCCTTTCTGGAGTTGGCGCGAAAGTCGCAGAAAAACTCGCCAAAGTTGGCTTACATAGCGTTCAAGATTTGCTGTTTCACCTTCCATTACGCTACGAAGATCGTACTCGTATTTACCCTATTGCCAAACTGCATGCTGGCCTTTGGGCGGCCGTGCAAGGTAAGGTCATGGCAGTCGACACCATCTTCGGTAAGCGCAAAATGCTAACGGTAAAAATCAGCGACGGTAATGGCACTATCACGCTGCGCTTTTTCAACTTTACCGCAGCCATGAAGAACAATTTCACGCAAGGTAAGTTAGTACATGCTTACGGTGAAATTAAGCGCGGTGGCATGGGTTTGGAAATTGTTCATCCTGACTACAAGTTTTACGTCAGCGAGCAAAAGCCCGATGTAGAACAGAGCTTAACCCCTGTTTATCCCACCACCGATGGATTGCGTCAAATCACATTGCGCAACCTTACCGAACAAGCTTTAGCCCTGCTTGATAAAACCGCAGTGCAGGAATTACTTCCAGCGGGGTTGTATGACCATCAAATCACGATGTCGCAAGCACTGCACACCATTCATCGCCCACCACCAACCATTAATTTAGATGAGTTTGACGAAGGCAAACATCCTGCCCAAATCCGCTTGATCATGGAAGAATTGCTCGCACAAAACTTATCGATGCTGGCGGTGCGTAGCAAAGGTCAGAAGGATTCAGCGCTACCTCTCGGTCCTTGTAATAAACTAAAAACGCAGCTTTTAGCCCAACTGCCTTTCTCTCCTACAAACGCTCAAACCCGAGTCGTACAAGAGATTGAAGCCGATCTAGAAAAACCGCACCCAATGATGCGATTAGTGCAAGGCGATGTTGGTTCGGGGAAAACATTGGTTGCCGCCTTGGCCGCTGTTAGAGCCATTGAGCATGGCCATCAGGTGGCACTCATGGCGCCAACCGAACTATTGGCCGAGCAACACGCTATCAACTTCGCAAACTGGTTTGAGAGAATGGGCATTCAAGTCGGTTGGTTAGCGGGCAAACTCAAAGGTAAGGCAAAGGAAGCCGAGCTGGCTCGTATTGCCAGTGGTGAAGCGCAAATGGTAGTGGGTACTCACGCGCTATTCCAAGAGCACGTTGAATTTCATCACCTTGCTTTGGTCATCATTGATGAACAGCACCGCTTCGGTGTCCATCAGCGATTAGAATTGCGTGAAAAAGGTGCAAAACAAGGCGCTTATCCACATCAGCTCATCATGACAGCAACGCCGATTCCGCGAACGTTAGCCATGACTGCTTATGCTGACTTAGAAACGTCGGTGATTGACGAGTTACCGCCAGGTCGAACACCAATCCAGACTGTCGCGATTCCAGACACCAAACGCAATGATATCGTCGAACGTGTCCGAAATGCCTGCTTAAACGAAGGCAAGCAGGCATATTGGGTGTGTACCCTGATTGATGAGTCGGAAGTATTAGAAGCGCAAGCCGCGGCAGATACCGCAGAAGAGCTTCAACGTAAGCTACCGGACGTAAAAATTGGTCTAGTACACGGACGAATGAAGCCGGCAGAGAAACAAGCGGTGATGCAAGATTTCAAAGACAATAAACTGCATTTGCTGGTCGCAACGACAGTGATTGAAGTTGGTGTGGATGTGCCAAACTCTAGCTTGATGATCATAGAAAACCCTGAACGTCTTGGTTTGGCACAATTACACCAGTTAAGAGGTCGCGTGGGCCGAGGTTCCGTTGCTAGCCATTGTGTGCTGCTGTACCACTCTCCGCTGTCAAAAACCGCGCAAAAACGTCTCGGAGTACTACGTGAAAGTAACGATGGCTTCGTCATTGCGCAGAAAGACCTAGAAATTCGTGGCCCTGGAGAACTATTGGGTACAAAGCAGACAGGTCTTGCTGATTTCAAAATCGCAGACTTAGTTCGAGATCAACGCCTGATTCCCGAAGTTCAGCGTATTGCGCGTCATATTCATGACAATTACCCGACTAACGCAACAGCAATTATCGATCGCTGGTTGGGTGAGCGGGATATTTACTCCAAAGCGTAATGATTGAAAGCGAGCCAAATGGCTCGTTTTTTAATACGCCAAAAACAAAGCAAACGTTTGCTTTTTGAGTAAATCTCTCTATAATCGCGCACAAATTTTTAAGTGTGTTAGATCACACTCCACCAACCTGAGTTGACTCTGATTAACAGCAATCACAGGTAACGACGTCAACTCCACCCTGCTCTCCCATTCAGCGAGAACTAGGGAAATATTGCGACTAGCGAGACAAACAATGACAACTTCAAACCGATCTTCGGAACTGGTCTATCAACTCAACGATCGACCACCTTTGCCTCAAACCATTTTTGCCGCACTTCAGCACTTATTGGCGATGTTCGTCGCGGTTATCACTCCGTCACTGATCATCTGTCAGTCTTTGGGTGTACCTGCAGACCAAACGAACACCATCATCAGCATGTCTTTATTTGCGTCAGGCGTGTCTTCGTTTTTTCAAATTCGCACCGTTGGCCCAATTGGCTCTGGTTTGCTCTCTGTTCAAGGCACCAGCTTTAACTTTTTAGGTCCTATTATTGGAGCAGGCCTATCGCTGAAAGCCGGTGGAGCAGACATCAGCACCATGATGGCTGCCATTTTTGGTACGATTTTAGTCGCATCATTTGCAGAAATTTTCCTATCTCGCGTATTGGAGCATGCCCGCCGAATCATCACTCCGCTCGTTTCAGGCATCGTCGTCACTCTTATCGGTCTCACACTGATTCAAGTCGGCTTAGTATCAATGGGCGGTGGCTACGCAGCATTAAATGAAGGAACCTTCGGCAGCTTAGACAAACTTGCTCTGGCTGGGACGGTACTTGGATTAATTGTGATTTTAAACCGCTCGAAAAACCCATACATCCGTGTGGCTTCAATCGTGATTGCGATGCTAGTGGGTTACATCATGGCGTATTTTATGGGGATGGTAGATACTTCTCAGCTAGGCGCAACCGAGATCGTAGCACTGCCCGTACCAATGCAATATGGCTTATCGTTTGACTGGTCTCTGTTCATTCCGCTGGTACTGATTTTCTTTATTACCGCACTAGAGGCCATCGGTGATATTACCGCAACATCTGAAGTGTCTGGTGAGCCAGTAAAAGGCCCAGTGTACATGAAACGCATTAAGGGCGGTGTGTTAGCAGACGGCTTAAACTCTGCAATCGCAGCCGTTTTCAACAGCTTCCCGAACTCAACGTTTAGCCAGAATAACGGCATCATCATGCTAACAGGAGTCGCGAGCCGCTACGTGGGTTACTTTATTTCAGGCATGTTAGTGATTCTTGGCTTGTTTCCTGGCGTCGCTAGCTTTGTTCAGCTGATTCCTGAGCCAGTACTTGGCGGCGCAACGATTGTCATGTTTGGTACGATTGCTGCCGCTGGTGTGCGTATTATCTCTCGTGTTGAGCTCGATCGCCGCGCAATTCTGATCATGGCCTTATCCTTCTCAATGGGACTTGGTATCGCACAAAAACCAGAGATCCTGCAATTTATGCCAGAATTTATTAAGAGTATTTTCTCAACTGGTGTTGCAGCAGGTGGCATCACTGCGATCATTTTAAATTTACTTCTGCCAGAGAAACTGGAAGACGAAGATGAACTTCCTCAGGAAGTGAAAGAGTCTTAAGATTATTGAGAATAAGAAAAGCCCAACCTATTTAGGTTGGGCTTTTTGTTTAAAGGGTGCAGGCCATCGACTTACTTGGTAGGAAAGCTGATTTGAGCGATTAAACCGCCTTCACTGCGATTACGCATCACCACAGAGCCTGAATGTTGGCTGATTATACGCTTCACAATCGCCAACCCTAGCCCAGTGCCTTCACTACCGCGAGCGGTGTCACCACGCGTAAAGGGTTCAAATAACCTCGCGATTTGGGAATGCTCGATACCCGGTCCGTTGTCCTCTACTGAAATCCACACTAGCTGCTTATCTGCTGTCACACCAGTGCTGATTTTGACCCAGCCATTGCCATAACGTAGCGCATTCACAACTAAGTTACTGATCGCCCGCTTAATCGCAATCGCGCTTCCTTTGGCTGGCGGCAAGTTAAGATTAAGATCTGTTTCAATTTCAACCTCATAACCACCTTCAGAACTGGCGACGTCACTGGCAATCGTACTGATATCAACCGCTTCAAACGATTCTTGGTTCACCGGTTTGAGGTAATCCATAAACTGACTGATGATCTCATTACATTCTTCCGTATCGCTAATGATCCCCTCCGCAAGATAGCTGTCCTCAGGAGACATCATTTCTGTCGCTAGGCGAATACGCGTCAGAGGCGTTCGTAAGTCATGGCTAATCCCCGCCATTAATAAGGCTCGGTCTTCTTCTAGCTCTTGAATACCTTTCGACATTTGATTAAAGGCTCGAGTTACAGAGCGAATCTCCGATGCGCCTTTCTCTGCTAAGGGGGGCGGGATCTCACCTCGACCGACGTCTTTCGCGGCTCTCTCTAAAGCCAAAAGTGGACGGTTTTGCAAACGAATAAACAACCAACCACCAGCAATGATCAGCAGCGCCATAATCAAACTGTTACGAAACAGCGGTGCAAAATCTTCTTCTTGCAGCTCAGATAACGGAATACGAATGATGGAGTTCGGCAACTTTTCGATGTGCATCCACAAAATGTAACTTTCATCGCCAAGCAATAAGCGTACTTCTGTAGGCGAACCCAGCTCTTGGCTCATTTCTTCAGACATCAAATCAATCGACATTGCGTGATGAAATTCAATCGCCTTATCGCTGTCAAGGCTGTGAACCGTCACCCCTAATCTTTCTAATAATTGACGCCTTAACGGTGCATCAGACTTTAAAGGTCCTTCATCATCAAGCACCAAATTGAGCTCATGCGCGAGAATTTTATTGAACTGCTGCAAACTCGGCATCAACGCGTAGTTAAAAACGGCGTAGTAAGAGAAAACTTGGCTCGCGAGAAGCAAAGAGATGAACAGCAGAATAGATTGTGTCAGTGAACTTCGGATGCGCATGGAACGTTCCTAGTGGTCCTAATCGCGAAATTTCAGCCTTCAAAGGGAAGGTAATGAAGGCTGAAGTTGCTATAGCCAAGTGCTGGCTATGGAGTGAAGAGGTTACACCTCTTTGCCGTCTGGGACGAAAACATAACCTAGGCCCCATACGGTTTGAATGTAGCGCGGCTTGCTCGGATCGTCTTCTAACATGCGACGTAAACGTGAGATTTGTACGTCAATAGAACGTTCCATTGCAGAATATTCACGGCCACGCGCCATGTTCATCAATTTGTCTCGTGACATTGGCTCACGTGCATTCATCACGAGCGCCTTTAGAACAGCAAACTCTCCAGAGGTGAGTGGCATTGCCTCATCACCGCGGAACATCTCGCGAGTGCCTAGATTGAGTCGGAATTCCCCGAACTCCACCACTTTTTCTTCCGTGCTTGGTGCACCCGGCAACTCTACGGTTTGGCGTCGTAATACGGCCTTGATGCGAGCCAATAATTCGCGTGGGTTAAACGGTTTTGGCAAATAATCATCCGCCCCTACCTCAAGACCTACGATGCGGTCCACTTCATCACCTTTCGCGGTGAGCATTAAGATTGGCAACATATTGTTCGCGTGGCGTAGACGACGACAAATTGACAAACCGTCTTCACCTGGCAACATTAGGTCCAGCACCATTAAGTGAAAGTTTTCGCGCGTTAGTAGGCGATCCATCTGTTCGCCATTGGCGACACTTCGTACCTGAAAACCTTGCTCAGAAAGGTAACGCTCCAATAGAGCACGTAAACGAGCATCGTCATCAACCACTAAAATTTTATGATTTTCTTGCATTGAAACATCCTTTCAGAAGCGTCTATTGTCGAAAATGTATCACTGTTTTTCCTAACGTGCTCAAGCAAATTGTTACTCTTTTTATCTTAAGCGCTTTATTCTCTCTCTAGCAGGTATTTTCAGCACCTACTATTGACCATAATTCCATTCCAGTTCACGTTTGGCCTCAAGCAGCTCTTGCTGTGCCTCAGCCAGCTTGTGACGTTTTTTCTCAATTTTGTCTGCTTTCCCTGAATGCTGAGCTTCAACTAATTCTTCCTCTCGCTCATCAACTTCTTTAGTCTTTTCTTCCACTTCTGCTTGCAGCTCTTGCCGCAGCTCACCTTCCGAGCATTCATTCTGGATAGCGGAAAGTGCTTGCTCCAAGCCTTTAATGCGATGCTCATTACCTTGCGCTTTTGCATACTCAAGCTGCTGCTCTACCGCTAACTCTTTAGCGTCACAGCCTTTCACTTCATCTTGAGCAAAAACTGAAAGTGAGAAACCTATTGTTAGTGCAGCACTACACATGACTGCTTTGTTCATTTTACTTCTCCGAGAAAGGCACCATGCCTTTATACCAAATATTCTGACATTGAGACCCAAGTCACTCCTAGTGAACTTCATGAGACTTGAATCGGTGATAAAGCCTCAGTCTTCCGAGGCCGGTTGAGTATATTCAATTGAGTTGATGAACCACTCTTTTTCACCTTCTGGGGTGCGTACCGTGAACTCTTCATCCACTTGTTTTTTCAACATCGCTCGCGCCATAGGTGAATCGATAGAGATGTAGTCTTTCGCATCGCCATAAATCTCTTCAGGCCCGACAATACGAAACTTTTTCACTTCTCCTGCCTCATTTTCTATTTCCACCCATGCACCAAAAAAGACTTTGCCTTCTTGTTGCGGAGAATAGTCAACGATCGTGACTTCTGGCAGGAATTTACGAAGGAAGCGGACACGACGGTCGATCTGACGGAGTAAACGTTTATTGAAGGTGTAATCCGCATTTTCTGAGCGATCGCCCAGGCTCGCCGCCCAAGTGACGATCTTGGTGATTTCCGGGCGCTTTTCATTCCAAAGGTAATCATGCTCTTGTTTGAGTTTGTTGTAACCTTCTCGTGTAATCAGCTTAGTTTTCAAATTAACTCCTATCTCAACTAAAAAATGCTGCTCTTTGGCAGCATTAAGGAGATGATATACCCAAAGATCCAATGTTTTTCAGGCTTTGGGTATCAAGGTGATAAGGCGGCCAGAGTGTTACTTTTCGTAATCCGGTTTTTGCGTCACGATGTAATTCGTATCACTCGAAACAACCGCGCCATGTTTTAGGAAGTTTTTACCTAAAATCATGCTGTAATGGAAGCGACCTCGGTCCTGTAAGTTGACTCGGATCTTCTTCTCTAATTCGCCAAGCTTAACATGCATTTCAACCACAGGGCGTACGTTCGCTTTCTCGCCTTTCTTAGCTTTAATACGCATGACATCAACAACAGGCTTGGTAAACGCCTGTTTCATGCCAAGATCGTTCTCATAGGTAAAGCTCACCATGTCTTTGCCGTCTTTCTTAAACTGCTTGATGTTCTTAGCATTGATTGAGCTTACATCTGCACCCGTGTCTAACTTCACAGGGAAAGACATCCCCTCAACTTCAGCCACTTCGATATGGCCAGCTTTGAAAAGTGGCCTTGCATCTAGTAGATGGTCTGCGCGAGTGTTCAGCAACACACCACCCTTGGCTATGTCATGACCAAAGACGAAAAAGGGTTGAGTGTCACCCTCATCAAGCACATCGAGCGCAAACTTCATTGATGTGTCTTTTCTACCGAGAAGAAAGTCTCCTTCGACAACAGGGCGAACCGCGCTGCCAACCTTGAGCTTTTTCAACACTGGTTTGGTGATTTTTTCTTCTTTCCCCTCATCGTTCATTAAATAAAACGTGACGGATTCATCCTTACCTTTTTCTGTTACTTCAAACCCATTTACACGCAGTAATGGCGTTTTCACAGTAAAAGTGGGGTAAGCAGGGACGGTATAACCATCAATGGTGACCTGTTCTTCTGGTGAAACGACAAGAGGTTTTGATTTGAGTGCGCTTTTGAACGTTTTTTCTACGCCACCCAGTAGATTTTCTCTGTCCGTATCAATAACAAAGTGCTGACTCGCGACGTCCCGACCTAAGCGAATTTGCGAACTGAACTTACTGCGATCACGCAGATACACCAACCAACGTTGAGTTTCATTTTCGCCGACTTTGACGGGTAAATAGACTAAAGGGCGCTCGCTTTTGGTCGTTTTCAGCATTCGTACCAAGGGTAATGTCATTGGATGACGCTTGCCATTCTCGCCCTCTAACATAAAAGAGACTTCGTTATGCTTTTTGTCTACCTTGATGTCCAGTGCATGGACGTTGGTATAACGGCTAGAAGTTGAGATGCTGATCTTATATGGCACACCTTCGACTTCAACCGTCTCTTTTTTGCCAATCATTTTTGCGCGTGGCTGTTCTTGAAGGTAATCGTAACCAGCGAAGACCCATGCGTTATCATCGAGATAGGTTTTACCAATCAAGATAGGAGAAGAGAATTGCGTACGCTTGGTCAGGTTCACTTCCGTATCAACGGTGTGACCAGCGATTGTCATCGGCATTTTTATTGTCGGGCGTAGGATGGGCTTTTTGCTTGTTCGACTGCGAATCGCGCTCACTCTTTCCAGATCATCGGTAATCTGTATTTCCTTCCCTGTATAAGGGTGAGGAACCGTAAAGCTAACCTTTACTTGATATGGCTTAAAGCTGTCGGCGTCCCACTTTGCCTTCGTACCACCTAAGTCATCGACAATCGCCCAAAGTAACTCGTTATCTTTCAAATCTTGGTAATCTGGGTGTGAGCTACTGACATGGATATTCTCCGCATGCATCGATGTCGTATCTGCACCAGTATCAATCTTGCCAATAAATGGCACCGCTTTTAGTTCCGGAATGTCACTGTAGTAGACGCTCTCCACACGCCCTAGTACCAATTTGTTATCGAGCTGATAAACGGGAGCTTGTGTGGTTCCTGAGATAGACTGCGCCCAACTAAGCGGGGCGGCAAGTAAGGCACTCGTAAGCACTAACGCCAAAGACATTTTTTTCATCATGATTATCCGTATAAGCCGAGGTACATTTAGTGATATCAACAACCGTGGAATTAGGTTAGTCGATAACTGCGGATATAAGTTCTCAATTTAATTACAGTTTTGACATAAATCTGACTGATGTCCACCAGCGCCCGGTAAATTTTTGCCTCGTTAATTTAAAACATTGCAAATTCTTCGAATGACCCCAATGTTCTATACAACCAAAACCGAATTAAAAGAGAAAACACGGATGAGCCAAGCTATCTGTCGCATGATTGCTCAAGAACTGAATGTTCGCCCAGAGCAAGTCAACGCCGCTGTCACCCTAATTGATGATGGCAACACTGTCCCTTTTATTGCACGTTACCGCAAAGAGGTGACGGGGGGCCTTGATGATACCCAGCTGCGTACTTTGGACAGCCGTCTGTCTTACCTTCGTGAAATGGATGATCGCCGTCAAACCATCCTCAAATCAATCCAAGAGCAAGGCAAACTGACGCCAGAGCTAGAACAAGAGATCGCGCAGGCAGACAGCAAAACTCGTCTTGAAGACTTATACCTACCTTACAAACCAAAGCGTCGTACGAAAGGTCAGATCGCGATTGAAGCTGGTCTTGAACCACTCGCAGATCAGCTTTGGAATCATCCACAAACCGAGCCAGAAAGCGAAGCAAGCAAATACCTTGATGCAGACAAAGGCATCGCAGACACCAAAGCTGCATTGGATGGCGCTCGCGCGATCATCATGGAGCGCATCGCAGAAGACGCAAACTTACTGGAAAAAATTCGCAACCACTTAAATCGCAATGCGGAACTGGTCTCACGAGTCGTTGAAGGCAAAGAGCAAGAAGGCGAGAAGTTTAAAGATTACTTCAACCACAACGAGCCCCTAAGCAAAGTGCCATCGCACCGCGCACTGGCGATGTTGCGTGGCCGTAACGAAGGCTTCCTGACATTGGCAATGAATGCCGATCCAGAACAGGAAGAAGGCGCTCGTCAGTCTTACTGCGAAACGATTATCGCCGACCATTATGGCGTGACGCTAAGCAGCGCACCGGCGGATACCTGGCGTAAGCAAGTGATCAGCTGGGCATGGCGCATCAAAGTATCGATGCACATGGAAACCGAGCTAATGGGCGCAATGAAAGAGCGCGCTGAAATCGAAGCGATTGAAGTATTCGCCACTAACCTAAAAGACTTGTTGATGGCAGCACCGGCTGGCCCTCGTGCAACACTTGGCCTCGATCCGGGTCTGCGTACAGGTTCAAAAATCGCGGTTGTCGACTCAACAGGTAAAGTGCTTGCAACCGAAACCATCTACCCTCACCCACCACAAAAACAATACGACAAGTCAGCACAAATCGTTGATCAGTTGGTGCGTAAGTACAATGTGGATTTGATTGCGATTGGTAACGGTACGGCTTCACGTGAAACCGACAGCTTTGTCGCAGACGTCATCAAACGTGGCAACCTGAAAGTTCAGAAGATCATCGTAAGTGAAGCGGGGGCTTCGGTTTACTCAGCGTCTGAGCTTGCAGCAAAAGAGTTCCCGAATATGGACGTATCACTGCGTGGTGCAGTGTCGATTGCACGTCGTTTGCAAGATCCATTGGCTGAACTCGTGAAAATTGATCCGAAATCTATTGGTGTGGGTCAATACCAGCACGATGTAAGCCAATCTATGTTGGCAAAACGCCTAGATGCGATTGTGGAAGACTGTGTAAACGCGGTTGGTGTTGATGTGAACACTGCTTCTGCGGCGCTACTGACGCGCGTAGCAGGCTTATCAAGCACCATCGCGCAGAACATTGTCGACTTCCGTGATGAAAACGGTCGTTTCGAAGCACGTACAACCTTGAAGAAAGTGCCTCGTTTAGGTCCTAAGGCGTTTGAACAGTGTGCGGGCTTCCTACGTATTATGGATGGTAAGAACCCTCTTGATGCATCTGCCGTTCACCCAGAAGCCTACCCAGTGGTAAAAGCGATTTCTGAAAAGAACAACAAAGACATCAAAGCACTGATTGGTGATTCAAGCTTCCTAAAAGGTCTGCATGCAGTCGACTACACCGACGATAACTTCGGTGTCCCAACCATTACAGACATCATCAAAGAGCTAGATAAGCCAGGTCGTGACCCACGTCCAGAATTCAAAACGGCGACGTTTGCAGAAGGTGTAAACTCGGTATCTGACTTGGAACCGGGCATGATTCTAGAAGGTGTGGTATCGAACGTAGCCAACTTCGGTGCCTTCGTTGATATCGGCGTTCACCAAGATGGTCTCGTACACATCTCTGCACTGACAGATCGTTATGTGTCTGACCCACGTGAAGTGGTGAAAGCGGGCGACATCGTCAAAGTGAAAGTGATGGAAGTTGACGTGCAGCGTAAACGTATTGGTCTATCGATGCGTATGAACGACGAGCCGGGTCAAGACAACCGTAGCCAACGCTCATCAGCAGCGCCGCGTCGTAATGACCAACCGCAGCGTCGTCAGCCTCGCCGTGATGATTCGTCATCGAACAGCGCGATGGGCGGTGCATTTGCTGCAGCGTTTGCTAAAGCGAAAAAGTAATCTTACCTAGGCTTCACCGCTAACGAGCTTTCATAACTAAAAAGAAAACGCTCCAATCAGTCAACCTGCTTGGAGCGTTTTTGTTTGAGTAGGATATTGAGTCGTCATAATACTGCTATCACTTCTGACGGGGTATGGGGAGCGACTGCATGACCATAATGAAACTTGATCACCTTCCTGCGCTTTTCCATTAATCCTTCATTGATCGCAGCATCCAAAATGCGCTTTGGTAAGCGAAAGCGGATCGCGTAGCCTTTCCCCTGGTCTTCACTATACGATTTGAGTGCAAGCAAACTAAAAAGCCGTTCTAGTGTATCTTCCGGCTCTTCTTGATAACGCGTGTCGACTTCCGTTTCCATATCATAATCAGGATGCTCTGAAGGATCCCAAGAAGACTGACGTCGGCGCTTGTCGTCACCTTTTACTTTTCGCTCTGCATTGGTTTTGGCCAATGCGACCGTTGGCGTTACAGGCTCTCGGACTTTATTGTCGCGAGCTGCTTGTTCCGTCTGCACATTCACGGATGGGGCGATCAGTGGCACACTTACGTTGGTCGGTGACACAATCATTGCGAACCCTCCTCAGAGTCGCCCAACTCGTCAATATGGCTTAGCTTTATTGGCTAATAAAACCTCACCACCCTTTATATCGACCACTTTTTAAACAACTTGAGGTATTTCCGCTCGTACTTGCTCAATCGTGAGCAAACTCTCGGATTTGAACACAAAATTCGTCATGTTCGGTGATAAAAGGCGCATGAGAGGACTGATTAAAAACAAACTGCTGGGTATGAGGCAACTGTTCACTTAAATCGTTAGCTACTTTAATTGGCACCAACCCATCTAAACGGCCATAAAGACGCAACATTGGAACAGAAAGAGACGTCAACGCATCGCGCAGATCCACATCAGCAAGGATGTTTAGCCCAACCAACAGCGATTCAGGGTTTGGCTGAGGGCGCGATAGTACCGCTTGCTTGAGCTGTTTAACGTCTTTACGCGCTGATGGGCTGCCCATCGCTTGCAACGCCATAAAGCGCTCAATGGTCAGTGAGAAATCTTCTAGCAACTGAGAGGTGAACGCACTCAGTACATTCGGTTGAATGCCACGCCACGGTTTTTCTGCGGCAAATTTAGGTGAGCTGGCAACCGTAATCAACTTAGCCACGCGCTCGGGCATATTTAATGCCACATGCGTCGCCACTAAACCTCCGAGGGACCAACCAAGCCAAATCGCGTTCTTTGGCGCACCTTGCACCACCAAGTTAGCAATATGGTCTAAATCTTCAGCATGAGATTCGGCGCTATGTCCGTACCCCGGAAGGTCAACCACATGAACTCGGAAATAAGGTTGAAGAGACTCGACTGTCTGCTGCCATACCGCACCATTCATGCCCCAACCATGAAGTAACACCAAATCTGGTCCCTGACCAAATGACTGCCAGTGTAATTTCGTGCTCATGCTCTCAATCTCTCCCACTTATTTTATTCCCTACGGCTTCAGCCAAACGTTAGGCTGAGTAAAATATCACCATGAATAAACGCTATGTTATCTCATCACTGGCAAAACATCATGCATCGTGTATTGAGCAGTCAATGCGGCCTGTGTCGGTTCCCTATTCAAACACCAAGCCACACAAATACTCTGCGCTGGTGCGAGCACTGTTTAAAATACCTAACTCCGGTAAAACGATGTCAACGCTGCGGTTTATCATTACAGAAAGAAGAAATGAGTACGGATAGTATTTGTGGTGAATGTCTTTCAGAGCCACCGCCATGGCAAAGGCTATACACGTTAGGCGATTACGACTTTCCCCTTTCACGGGAAGTACAACGCTTTAAAGATCACGGAGAGTCTTGGCATGTAAAAGCATTAACCGAGCAACTGGCACAGCGCATCACCACGCCAGCTCCAATCATTACCAGTGTGCCATTGCACTGGCAGCGTTACCTGCGCCGGGGTTTTAATCAAAGTGATGTTTTAGCCCGACACCTCGCCAAGCAATTGCAGACTAATTTTGATGCGAAGGTCTTTCGTCGAGTAAAGCTCGCCCAATCACAGCGTGGTAATACCAAAACAAGCCGTGAACAAAACTTAAAAGGCGCGTTTATTCTCAATAAGCAACCTCACTCTTCCCATGTTGCCATCGTCGATGATGTAGTCACCACAGGCAGTACCGTCCGACAATTATGTCATTTACTACTTGAAGTTGGCGTAGAAAGCATCGATATTTACTGCATCTGCAGAACACCTGCTCCTCGTTCTCTCTAGATCGCTTCGCCATGCCTTAGCATCAAAAAGACTAGACCCATACGTCAACAAGAGTAGAATAGCAGCAGTAACCTACAAATTTACTCGGGTATTCGTCGTGTCAAATATTACTATTACAGAAACTGCGCAAACGCATTTCGCTAACCTTTTAGGTCAACAACCTGAAGGCACTAACATTCGTATTTTCGTTGTGAACCCAGGTACACAAAACGCTGAGTGTGGCGTGTCTTACTGCCCACCAGAAGCAGTAGAATCGACCGACACTGAACTCTCTTACAGCGGTTTTTCAGCTTACGTGGATGAGCTAAGCCTGCCATTCCTTGAAGACGCTGAAATCGATTTTGTTACCGATAAAATGGGCTCTCAGCTAACGCTAAAAGCACCTAACGCTAAAATGCGTAAAGTTGCGGACGACGCACCACTGGTTGAGCGCGTTGAGTACGTTATCCAAACTCAAGTGAACCCACAACTTGCTGGCCACGGTGGTCACGTAAACTTGGTTGAGATCACTGAAGACGGTGTTGCGATTGTTGCATTTGGTGGCGGTTGTAATGGCTGTTCTATGGTTGACGTAACACTTAAAGAAGGCATCGAGAAAGAACTGCTAAACCAGTTCATTGGTGAACTAACCGCAGTTCGTGATGCAACAGAACATGACCGTGGTGATCACTCTTACTACTAAGAGTAAACACTGTCAGAAAATGGGAGGCTTCGGTCTCCCATTTTTGTATCGATGCTGAGGTGATGCTGAGATGCTTAGCTCGACTCGTAAAATCCGCTAGAAACTCAGGCGGAGTTCTCATATATTAAGAATCTTACGCATCTCGTAAACGCCAACGACACCAAGGAGCCAGCGTCATGCCGAAACGAACCCCACCAGAGATACTCTCATGCCAGACGGTTGCAAAATCCAAACTGTTTGCTGTGGAAGCGCTCGACCTTCGTTTTTCCAATGGTGAGCATCGTACTTATGAGCGTATGAAGCCAAGTGGACGAGATGCTGTAATGGTGGTTCCTGTAACAGAACAAGGCGATTTATTACTGGTGCGTGAATACGCCGCTGGAACTGAACGTTACGAGCTAGGTTTCCCAAAAGGGCTGATTGACCCAGGAGAAACACCACACCAAGCTGCGGATCGTGAGTTAAAAGAAGAAATCGGCTTTGGCTGTAATCAGTTAACCCCGTTGAAACAAGTTATCCTCGCGCCATCTTACTTTTCGAGCAAAATGACTCTATTTTTAGGACAGGCGCTTTATCCAGAGAAGCAAGAAGGCGATGAGCCTGAACCACTGGAAATTGTGCGTTGGCCACTTGCGCAAGCCGAAGAGTTATTAACTCACATGGATTTCTGTGAAGCACGAAGCATCACAGCGCTAATGTTGGCACTGAAACACTTACCAAACACCACTCACAAGCATAACCAATAACGGTCATTAGAACCGAATAACACTGTGAGTAAGGACTATCACTTATGCCAATGACAAAAGATCTATCTCACCTACTTCCTCAAGTCATCGAGATTGCCCGCAGTGCTGGGCAAATGATCCTCGAAATATATGAAAAGAAGCAATACGAGGCCTACACCAAAAGTGACGAAACTCCCGTAACAAGTGCAGATATTGCAGCTCACAAGTTCATCACTGAACGCTTGAGTGATCTGACGCCTGACATTCCCGTGTTGTCAGAAGAAGACGCAGACATAAGCTTAGAGCAACGCGCTCAGTGGGAACGTTATTGGTTAGTCGACCCTCTTGATGGTACTCAAGAATTCATCGCTCGCAGTGGTGACTTTGCCACTATTATTGCGTTGGTCGACAACAATCGACCAACCATGGGCGTCGTTTACGGCCCTGTATCTGGCGTGACTTACTACGCTTATAATGGCAAAGGCGCCTGGAAAATTCCCGACATGTCGGACAGCGTCAAAATCCATACACACAAACACGAACAGCCAGAGCAAAGCATCGCAATTGCTATTAGTCGTCGCCAAGACATCAATCGTATTACTAACCGTATGAGCAGCGCCTGGAATTACGACTTAATACCGCTCGGTTCTGCGGCATTGAAAGCATGCCTCGTCGCGGAAGGGGCTGTGGATTGTTACTTACGTCTGGGGCCAACTGGCGAGTGGGACACCGCTGCAACACAATGCATTGTTGAAGAAGCTGGCGGACGTATTCTCAGCACGCAATTAGAACCGCTGTCATATAACGAGCGGGAAACACTAGAAAACCCGAACTTTATTGTTCTTGGTGATGCGGATTTACCTTGGAATGAGATTTTACAACGCAAAGATTAAGCGCCCTATCGGTAAAATTTAGAGCACAAAATTCTAGCAATAGAAAGGCCACGAATATCTTCGTGGCCTTTTCTTTTTGACCTTCTGTACAGCACTTGGAGTATTTGGCCTACTATGTTCCAATTACTTGCAAAGCTGAACAAAAGAAACAAATCGATTAAAAATCATGGCTTTAAACTTTCACTCATTCCCAATCAAGATCGAATGTACAGCGAATAGAGGTTTTAGCTTACGATGATCCAAAAGCAAAAAGAGCTGCACAATAGCAGCTCTTTTAAGATATTGGATTTTGTCACGATAGGTTAGAAGCGCCCTTGGTAATTAAACTCATATTGACCTTGAGCATTCGGCTTACCCAACCATTTCAGTTGCTCCCCCATGCTGGATGGGAACTCTGCACCAGGTTTGAACCACGCTTTGGTTGAGTATCGTTGATTAGGCATCAGCTCTGCTGAGAACGCCGCAGAGACTTGTTCGCTGCTCTGCTCACCAGTTGCCGTCAATACACTATCCTGACAGTTTATATCGGCAATCACAGGACCGAGATCTAAGCTGCCAACGGGGCTTTGAATACCACTGGCATTCCATACTAAAGTGCCTTCACCGTTCTTACACCAAGGCGCAGCATAAGTCGCATGACGAATATTCAGCTCAAGCTGCCCATCAACACCAACAGGCACAGGGAGGCGCGCTTGCTCAACAACTTTTACCGCCGGAATCGAGGCAACTAAGTTTTTGGCATAAGGGCCATCACTTAAGCTATAGCCGACAAAACCGCGCCCACGAACGTCCATTTCACTACCACGACCAAAGCGCACAGCAAACTCAGCTTTACCTGTCAGTAGACTCGACCATTGGAAATCCCAATTAACTTCTCCAAGGTTCTGGTGCTGCCAACGAATACTAGCAGCTTGACCTTGCCATACCGAACCGTTGGCTCCTTGAATGTCCAGGCCTCTCACTGTTGGTGCTTGTTGTAACACCCAAGAGACTGGTAATCCCATTAAAAGACTGACTGAAAAAAAGACGATAAAGATAACAACGTAAAGTACTGCTCGCTTCACCTTAACCTCGCTTAAACTGAAGGCGGTTTACATCGATCATGCCCGCTTGCTCTGTTCGGTCGATATCTAAAAATTCGACTTCAATACCCTGTTGCTCTTTCAAGTAACGTAACCAATCCACTAGTTGATTAAACGCGAGTGGTTTGATCCACACTTGAACGCTCTCATTACGAGGTTGTACTCGAATCAACTCAACTTTATAACGACGAGCTGAAGAAGAAACCAACTGATTCAACGGTTGACTAGAGTAGCTCACACCGCTGCTTTTTCGCAGTGCAGTGATGCCATCCGCTTTATCTTGTACCCAAGCTAGCAACTGCTTTTCACTTTGAATACGTGACTGAGCTAGCTCCGCACGTTGACTCATTGGCTGTAATAAACCCCAATAAATAATACCGATAACGGCAATAGCGCCACATCCCATGACCAAACGCTGCTCACGCTGCGAGATGCTGCTCCACCAAACCTGAGCTTGAGAAATTAAATTTTTCATCATCACCTCACAAACGCTTCAAAACAAAGCTGCCAACCACAACGTTATCGCTACGGTTCAACTGACCTTGCTCAACATTAAACTTCTCTGCCAATTTCACACGAGCCTGCTCAAAAGGTTGGAAGTCTGAACTACGAGCCTGAATACGTACTTCGCCACGTTGTCCGTCGTATTTAAAGCTAGTGATCTCCAAGTCGCTGACCTGACCAAGCGTCGCGGGTAATGCCGCCAACCATGACAACATTGCCTGCTGACCACTTCCACCAGATAAGCGGCGCTCTTCATCATCCATTTGTCGTTTGAGGTAACTAACGGTAGGAATGCGTCGTTTATTTGGGAACACTTGGCGGAAAATACGCTCACTCTCCTCACGATACGCTTGAGCTTGTGCTTCGTACTTGTGGACCACGAGCAACTGCTGCGCAACCATGACAACGATAAGCACCCCCGCAGCAATGGTGGCTTTTTGCCAGAGCTTCCAGTATTTACCCCAAGAAGATTTCGGCTTGAAGATCCCAGTCAGCAAATTGACTTTGCTTTCTGTCACCCCCTTCGCCAGTAAAGCCATCGTCATTTCTTCTGGTTGCGGCTCCCATATTTCAGGTAACGCAGATTCCGGGACCGAGCTATAGCAATCGAGCTTCCAACCTTCATGATTTTGTAGATAAGAAGAGAGGTAAAGGTCTAACCAAGAAGCGTCGACAACCGCGCCCTCTGTCGCAGAGTGACGAATTAGCCATTGCTCGCCAATCATTGCAGCACTGCTGTGCTCTCCACGAACCGGTAATGCAAGCACATCGGGTAAAATGCGTTTAATGGCGATACCTTGGCTTGAAAAACGTTGCAGTACAGTCTGAATCCAAGCACGTTCAACTGCGCAAATCTGCGCTTTGTCCGCTTGTTTACCCAACACGCTAAAGTGCAGGCCATCAACGTCCTGAGCAACTTCGTCTTCCACTAAGTACGGTAACATCGCCTCGAATTGGCGTGTTGCACCAGGTGGTATATCCACTTGCGTCAGGACCACATCATTACTCGCCAACAGCGCCACAACTTGGCGCTGACCAGCATATGAGACCAACTCATCTAAGTGTTCCCACCCGGCGATTTCACCGCTAGCAATCACTTCCTGTTGATCTGTCGACCACACCACCCAAGGAATGGTACTTTGTTGTTCGCTACTCAGCCGAACGGTCAGAAACTCGCTCACTGATCCCTCCAAAACGACGGCGAACTACGGTCACCGTTTCTCTATTTGTACTTTGCAAAAGGCTTCGGATACGTACACGTGATTCATCCACCAACACTTGTGCATCCAATTCAAAAAAGGCGCTATCCACACCCAAATAGCCTTTGGCGTTTTTCTTTACATCTTCACTTAAGCCAGCCATTTCTGACTCTGCTAAAAATTCATCAATGCTATCCCACCCATCAAATGGGCGTTTTTCAATTAGCTGAATCGCATCACTACTGCTTAAGTTTGGTGAGAACATTGCCACCAAAATCGGAGCTTGCTCAACATCAATCGTATTCACGTTTAAACGCCAGTCATCACTTGGTAATGCACAGACCAGCGGCTCCAATTTTTGGAAAATTTCACCACTCACCTGATAGACAGCCCGTAACTCGGAAGCATCTGCCATCCAACCATTTGATGCTAAATAGGAAGGCTTCATCGCTTCATATGTGCTGTCTTCAACCCCAGTAGTCGAACGGACAGAGTCGTCAGCATCAATGTATTCCCAAGTAGAGTCTGCAATGATTTCTGCTTGATATGGCTCGACATCCAACTCTTCTAATAAGCGCTGCAATACATTCACTAAATATGGTCTTGTAATTTGCTGACCCGTTGGTTGCACACGACTCAATACATTTAGATTAAAGCACGCTTGCTTGTCTCTAATTCGTCCCGCCGCTTGACCATAATCTAACGGATAGACTTGCTCTTTTATCGCCCACGGTTGACTCATATTAATCGTGTCGGTGTCTTTATAACTTTGCTCGATACCCACTTTTGCTAGCGCCTCGACGCCAAGGCTGTACCAATACGCTTGCTGGTAATTGATTTGATTAGCGCCTCGCTGAAACTGCAAGAACAAACGTTCCGACATACTGGCAGCAACCGTTGCCATAATCGCCAGCAACATCAACACTATAATCAAAGCAACACCGCGCTGACGGTTAACCATTATTGCTGTCTCCTGAACTTTCCTCTTTCTGACTCAATGTGCCATCAGGAGTGAGATAAGTGCGGGCAATTTCTCCATAGTCTTTGAGAGTGAGAACAACAGAAACCGCTTTCGGCAGCGCTTTTTCTTCAGCCCACTCTTTTTTCCATTGCTTACCATCATAGAAACGCATATCAAATGACTCGACCTGCGTTAGCAATGGAGTAACAGTACCTTGTTGCCCAACCGGCGTATCAGGATAGCGCCACCATACTCGCTGCAGTGTTTCTTCTTTTAAGCGATAGCCAACCTTGGTTACTTCTCCACGAGGGAACTGCTGCTGAGGGTTGTGCCAACCTAAACGGGCAAACATCAGTCCTTTGGTATCGGAGTCCAACAGGTAATCGGACCAAAAAATTAGCCGGCTAGCAGGCTCT
Organism: Vibrio sp. YT-19(2023); assembly: GCF_033337395.1. Lineage (NCBI taxonomy): Bacteria > Pseudomonadati > Pseudomonadota > Gammaproteobacteria > Vibrionales > Vibrionaceae > Vibrio > Vibrio sp. YT-19(2023). The sequence goes on from NZ_JAWOQN010000015.1 coordinate 51,794, forward strand.
TCACCATTAGTACGTGTTTGACGCATCGCCATTTGACGAAAATCGTTATCCATCATCACCATGGCACGCTGAATTTCGTTTAAGCGTTGGGTTCGTTCTTGTGATAGCGCATTGCTACGCTGTACTTGCGATACCACTTGGTACGCAGCGACACTTAAACTGGCAAAGATGGCAATCGATACCAACACTTCAATAAGTGTAAAACCTTTTACCCTTTGGCGCGTATTTGCGCGGGGATTATTATTGCGCCACATAGCTTCGTACCGTTACTACAGGGCTCGCGCTTTTCTCTACCGAGACGCTCACATCAAATGCTTTCAGCAATGGCTGCGTCGTGGCGACTGGCGTGACTTTCCAGAACCAAGTGCGTCCTGCCAGCTCTTCTGTGCCGTTTTTCGCTTTGAGTTCTCCGGTATTCAACATCACATTTGCCATCTGATTATCCACAACCATGGCTGCAAACATTTTTTCTTCTAGATAACTGATTGTATTAATATGCTGGCTCACAGAGCGAATGACACTGATGGCAGCGGTAGCGAAAATTGCCAGTGCGACCAATACTTCCAGTAAGGTCATGCCTCTCGTCCGGCGATGACTCAAATTTGGGCGAGCTTGCTTAAAATTGCGCATTCTCATCCTCTTTCACTTCTTCGCCCGGAGCTAATAACAAAATTTGTCCACTTTCTTTGCCAATGACTCGCCAACCGTCATTAAAGGCATCACCATTTTGCGGAAAAAAAGACAGGGTAAATGGCGTGACTTCGGCGCTGGAAAAGATAAACACTTGCGGTGGCTCAATTTTCTTTTCGTCCTCTTCTTCTGCGAACATGTCTTCATCAAAAAGAGAACCTGGTTTGAATAAGCGCTCATCATTATCCCAAGCACCACCTCCGAGCTCGAGTTGTAGCGTAATATCTTCTTCTAGCTTGGTTTTGCTCGGAATCTGCTTTAATTTCAGAGGCTGCCAACCTTCTGAGGTTAAACTCAGTAGAGCGTAGGTCGATTTGGCATCATCCACTCGAACGCCAAAATCTTTACCGCTCAGCACCGCTTCTTCATTGAGCAGCTGTAAACGCTGAAAAAAGCTTTGAGCATACTGTTTGGAAAGATCTTTTTGGCTAGTCGGTAACGTCGAGATCACGGCCACAGCCGTAAGAGATAGCAAAACCAGCACCAATAGAATTTCTATCAATGTAAAACCGTTATGTTTTCGCATTTGTTTCATTAGTGCTGGCTTAGGCTCAATTATTGGAAGTCTTGCATGTTCCAGTTGCCAATATCTGCAGCTGGACCTTCTCCACCCTCTTGGCCATCTGCGCCTAGAGTGAAGATATCGATTGTACCGTTATCACCTGGGCTTAAGTATTGGTACTGGTTGCCCCAAGGGTCATTAGGAAGACGTTTGATGTAACCACCATCACGGTAGTTGCGTGGCTCTGGGTTAGATGGCTTACTAACCAATGCTTCTAGACCTTGGTCCGTTGTTGGGTAAACGCTGTTATCCAACTTGTACATATCTAAGGCATTTTCCAACGCGACAATGTCCGTAATCGCTTTTTGTTGGTCAGCCTTCTCTTTGTTACCCAATAGGTTTGGAACAACAAAACTTGCCAAAATACCTAGGATAACCACAACAACCATCACTTCTAAAAGTGTAAAACCCTGTTGTTTACTACGCTTAAACTTCATTTTTTTCTCCGAAAGTTAGATTAAAGCCATGCCGTTAGTAGACACGTCTTAATTCGAAATTATCCGCTCATCAAGTTATTCATTTCTAACATTGGCATCAAGGTCGCCATCACAATGAACAACACTAATCCAGCCATTAATGCAATCAGCGCAGGAGTAAACACACCCAGAGCAATATTGACTGTTGATTCAAAGTTTTGATCTTGGTTATCGGCTGCCCGCGTCAACATGCTCTCTAATTCACCACTTTGCTCACCACTGGCGATCATGTGTAGCATCATTGGTGGAAACAAGCGGGTTTGGTCCAACGCCTTACGCAGACTAGCGCCCTCTCGAACGTTATCCGCTGCAAGCAACACTTGCTGCTTCACATAACGGTTAGACATAACATCTACCGCAACGCGCATACCCTCGAGAATTGGAATCGCACTGGAAGTACAGATCGAAAGCGTTCGTGCGAATCGTGCGGTATTCAAACCTCGAGAGATCTTACCTATTAGCGGTAAGCTCAAGATTTTTCTGTCCCAAGCTAAGCGAAAGTCTGGCTTTTGCAACGCCAGTTTGAGGCCATAGAAAAGCACCACCAGCACAACGAAAATAATCAGCCCCCAATCTTGCACAAACTCACTGGCTGCCAGTAAAAATTGCGTCGATTGAGGTAACTTTTGGCCCATCTGAATGATGGGTTCAATGATTTTAGGAACCACTGTCGCCAATAAGAACGAAACGATGACAACCGCGAATACCACCAAAACTACAGGATAAATCATGGCTTGAAGCAATTTAGATCGCATCTTTTGGCGGTTTTCGACATAGTCTGCCAAACGCTCTAATACGGTATCGAGGTGACCTGATTTTTCACCCGCCGCAACCATGGAGCGGTACAGTTCATCAAACACGTGTGGGTAATCGGCAAAACTGTCGGCAAGCGGATAACCCTCTGTTACTTTCGAGCGAACCGCAGCCAACATAGAACGAATCCTCGGCTTTTCAGCCTGCTCAGAGACCGCACGCAAACACTCTTCCAAAGGCATTCCTGATTGGACTAGCGTAGACAATTGCCGTGTGATGAGTGCCAGCTCAGATGTTGAGATACCGCGCTTAAAGCTGACTGAACCTGAAGACTTAGCCGATTTAGCTTTCGTCTCGACCACTTCAATCGGGATCATCCCTTGCTCTTTGAGTCGCTGGCGCACTTGTCGGGCGTTGTCCCCTTCTATCGTGCCTTTTTTATGCTTGCCTTTTGCATCTAGCGCTTTGTACTCAAATGCCGCCATTAGGTTTCCTTCGTCACTCGCATCACTTCTTCAAGTGACGTAATACCACGACGTACTTTGCTTAAACCATCACTGCGAATACTTGGCGTATGGGCGCGAACGGCTCTCTCAATTTCTTGTTCACCAGACTCTCGATGAATCAACTCTTGCACTTGCTCATCAACCATAATGAGCTCGTGGATACCTGTTCGACCTCGGTAGCCTTTTTGGTTGCACGCTTCACAGCCTTTTGCTCGGTGCAGTTCTAACGGTTCATGCGCTTCCATACCAAACAGTTTTTTCTGTTCCGCATCGGCTTCATACGGCTCTTTACAGCTTGGACAAAGCGTTCGAACTAAGCGCTGCGCTAGCACCCCTAATAACGAAGAAGAAATAAGGAATGGCTCAATACCCATATCACGTAGACGCGTAATCGCACCCACTGCGGTGTTGGTGTGGAGAGTCGACATTACCAAGTGACCCGTTAAGGACGCTTGCACTGCAATTTGTGCGGTTTCTAAGTCACGGATCTCACCGACCATCACCACATCCGGGTCCTGACGCAGAATGGCACGCAAGCCGCGCGCAAACGTCATATCAACCTTTGGGTTCACCTGAGTTTGACCGATGCCATCAATATCAAATTCGATCGGGTCTTCAACCGTTAGAATGTTGCGCTCGTTGCTATTGATCTCTTGCAAGCCAGCATACAAGGTGGTTGATTTACCAGAACCTGTCGGGCCCGTCACCAAGATGATACCGTGAGGACGCTGAATAAGATGACGGAAATTGTCGTGCACGGAAGGCGTCATACCTAAGCTATGCAAATCGAGACGAGTCGCGTTTTTATCCAACAAACGCATTACCACGCGCTCACCATGTGAGGACGGCATCGTAGATACACGCACGTCCACCGCACGACCACCGATACGCAACGAAATACGGCCATCTTGAGGCACACGCTTTTCTGCGATATCTAGTTTAGCCATAACCTTCACACGAGAAACTAGCAAAGGCGCTAGCTTACGGCTTGGAGTCAGGACTTCACGCAATACGCCATCGACACGGAAACGAATCGAAAGGGTTTTCTCGAACGTCTCAATATGAATATCCGACGCACCTTCTTTGATCGCTTCGCCCAACATGGCGTTGATCAATTTGATGATTGGCGCATCGTCTTCCGATTCTAATAAGTCTTCATCGTGCGGCAGTTCTTCAGCCAAAGAGAAGAAATCATCGCTATCAGCACCAATATCTTCCATCAACTGACGCGCTTCAGACGAGTCGCGTTGATATGCTTCGGTCAGCTTTTTATCAAAGGCTTCTTTATCGATAGGTTGCGGTACGAAGCTTTTCTTTAATACACGACGGACTTCAACCAGAGCCGCAGGGTTAAGCGGCTCGACATAGTAAAGAATAGGTGGACGCTCAGGATGCTCTGTCTCCAGCACCAGTTTAAAGCGGTTGGCAAAACTGAATGGCAGACGACGCATACTTGGCGCTGTGTCTAACATATCAACCATTAGTTGTTTTCCATTTGATCAATAAACGCTTGAATCTCTGTTGGGTGCTGACGCTCCTGGCCAAAGGCTGGCATAACCGGGATCTTCTCGTCTGCCATCAACTTCAACCCTTGATCCGCTTTATAAAGCTGTTCTGCGCGAATAAAGTTGTATTTACGCTGCGTAATACCGTCAGCCGTCACACCATCGCGAATAATCGTCGGCTTGATGAACACCATCAAGTTACGTTTTTCTGTTTGCGTGCTAGTTGACTTGAACAGATGGCCAAGTACCGGAATGTCACCCAATAGCGGCACTTTAGACTCACTTTCAAGTGCCCGTTCATCGACCAAACCACCAAGAACCAACATCTGACCATCTTGGATCATGACAGAGGTGTTTAACTGTCGTTTAGCAAAGCGAACGTCAACCGCACCGTTTGCGCCTAATACGTTGGAAACTTCTTGTTCAATGTTTAACTGTACAGAGTCACCTTCGTTAATTTGTGGCACTACTTTGAGTTTGATACCGACTTCTTTACGGTCAACCGTTTGGAATGGGTTGTCGTTGTTTGAGCCAGCCGTAGAGCCCGTAATAACCGGAACCTCTTCACCCACAATAAATGATGCTTCGCCATTATCCATTACGGTAATACTCGGAGAAGATAGAATGTTTGAGTTGGAGTCAGAAGCAACAGCACTAATTAGCGCTGTCCAGTCACCCATGACAATACTCATTGCCGCACCATTTACTCCGCTAAGTGCTGACGCTAGCGTAGAGTAGTCACCTGATTCAGTAACATCATATGGCGTTCGTTCGCCATTAGAGTTGGTATAGTATTCAGTGCGGGTTTGATCTTTTGCTTCTTCTAGACCAACCATCACCTGACCAATCGGGGCTCCTGAGTTACCGTACTGAATTACAGCACCCGTTTCTAATGAACCCCACTGAACACCTAGGTTAATACCATCACCTTCAGACATTTCGACAATTAACGCTTCAATAAGAACCTGAGCACGACGAATATCGAGTTGAGAAATGACGTCTTGTAATGCCATCATAATATCTGGTGGCGCTGTTAAAACTAACGAGTTAGTTGCAGCGTGAGCAGCAATGACGACCTCACCACGCGATGCACCTGATGTTTTCTGACCAGCTTGCTTTTCAGCTTGCAGGTTATCGGAAACACCTTTCAATACATCCACCAAGTCTTCAGCTTTCGCATTTTTCAGGTACACAACTCGGTTGTTACCTTTTGTCGCCATTTCAACATCAAGTTGACGAATCAAACGTTTCAAGCGGGCTCTTACTTTTGGATCACCAGAAATTAAAATCGCGTTAGTACGTTCATCGGCCACAATTTTAGGTTCAAGGAACTCTGGCGTGCTTTTCTGATTCGCACTTTTATTCAGTGCTTCGACAATGCGTACCATTTCAGCAGCAGATGCATTACGCAGCTCCACCAATTCAATTTCTTTATCGCCGGCTTGGTCAACACGCTTGATGATCTCTGCTAAGCGATTCACTACTGCCGCACGACCAGTAATCAAGATAATATTCGCTGGATCATAATGAACCACGTTACCGGCACCGGCGTTATCAATCAGCTGACGAAGTAGAGGAGACAACTCACGGACCGACACATTACGCACCGCGACAACTCGAGTGATAACACTATCGCCTTGCGCGCTACCATCACCTAACACAGGGATTGCTGAGGTTTTTGAGTCTTTTGCTTTGATAACCTTAAGTACCCCATTGTCCATCTCTACGACTGCGTAACCGTATACTTCAAGGACATTAAGGAAAAAGCTGTAATATTGCTCTTCGTTAAGTACGTCATAGCTGCGGACATCGATCTTACCGCGTACTGAAGGATCAACAATGATGGTCTTTTCGAGGTTACGACCCACTATGTTGATGAATTCTTGAATATCAGTGCCTTTAAAGCTCGCACTAAATTCGTTTGCCATTGCACCTGGTACGCAGAGTAAACTTCCTGCTAGTAGCCAAGCACTTTTGCTGAACCAATGTTTCACGTATGTCTCCCTGAACTTACGCCGGTTGCCTAAGTCTTACAATTGGATATAGATATCGTACTGTTGGCCGTCTCGCTCAACAGTTAAATTTAATTCTTGCGGATCGCTCATCACTTGCATCAGTTGTACTGAAGAAGACGGATCACTTAAATCGATCCCGTTCAGTTGAACCGCAATATCACCAGGTTGTAGCCCTACATCATTAAATAATGCGGCATCACGACCAGGTGATACTCGATAACCAACAATGTCTCCGTCTTTTTTGACGGGTGAAATGGTGATGTATTTAAAAACGCTTTGTGGATCTTTCGCAATTTCCTCGCGGATTTGCTCTAATTTCTCTCCAACGTCAGACGTCGCTGCTTCTGCTCGCTGAGCTTGCGCCCTAGCTACCTGCGGCGATTCAGATAGCTTCTTATATTCTATACCTTGCATCATTAAGGTCTCGTCTCGACCTTGGTTATCAATGATGACGCGATCCACCAATACCGCTTTTAGCGTCGCACGTGTCCCTTCGATTTCTTCACCCAAACCGTACGTAGCTTGCTTACCTCGGTTAGCAATAACAGCAAGGCTGGTATTGGCATCACTGCTGGCAACCGCACCGACTAGGGTGAGGTTAAGGCGCGTCTTAGGGGCGTCTTTAACAATAGGCTGTTCTACAACTGCCGCTTTTTGCTCAGTGAATTTACCGAATAGGTTGGCATTCTGAAGGGCATTAAAATCTATCGCGTCGCCTTTATTACTCGCAGTAACGCTACTCGCCGATGGACGCCATTGCGGCACTTCCGACGATTGAGGTATGGCTAACCACACAATTTTGCCAAGTATCCATCCGGTTATCGCAATAAACAGACAGGTAAGCAACAAGCTAAGTTTGGCTTGAATGGTATAATGATTGGACTTGATCTGAGCCAGTAGCGGTCTGCTTGATAATCCTGCACTTAGCTCTAAACGTTTCACTGAATGGATTCCTTTATTCTAACGTCCGTCATTTAAGCTATAACGATAGCTATCGACTTTAAATTGCTAAATTTGCAATAAAATTATTACTCAACAAAGAGCAGTGAACTATATCACAAGTTGTCTTTCATACCTTTTTCTTATGCAGTTTTTGCCAACTCCCTTGAAAAAAATACGCCTTGACTCCATCTGTAGGTGAATAATCCATCACTCATTGCCTTATTCGGGCAGTGATTAGATAGCGTAGTGTTCTATGAGTTCCCTAAATGAAGCCGTTAGGCTAGATAAATGGCTATGGGCCGCAAGATTTTACAAAACCCGCTCCATCGCGCGTAACATGGTCGATGGCGGTAAAGTCCACTATAATGGCCAACGAAGCAAGCCGAGTAAAATCGTTGAAGTGGGCGCTGAAGTAAGACTTCGTCAAGGCAACGAAGAAAAAATCGTGATCATCGAACAAATCTCAGATCAACGCCGAGGCGCTCCCATCGCACAAACCTTATATCGCGAAACTAATGAAAGTATAGCGAAACGTGAGGAACACGCGACTCAACGTAAGCTTAATGCCCACAACCCAAGTCCGGAACGCCGCCCAGATAAAAAGCAGCGCCGAGACATCATTAAGTTCAAACACCAATAAAAGCCGGAATTACCAACGAGGAAAGCACTCCATGGCAAATAATGTTTTAAACCGCTACCTATTCGAAGATCTTTCAGTACGTGGCGAGTTGGTACAATTGGATGAAGCGTACCAACGTGTTATCTCCAGCAAGGAATATCCGGCAGCAATAGAGAAACTGCTGGGTGAGCTACTCGTTTCAACTACTCTTTTAACTGCCACTCTTAAGTTCGAAGGTTCGATCACCATCCAGCTACAAGGCGATGGTCCTGTGTCTCTTGCCGTTATCAACGGTGACCATAACCAACGTGTCCGTGGCGTAGCTCGCTGGGAAGGCGATATTGCCGATGACGCAAACATTCACGATCTAATGGGTAAGGGCTACCTTGTGATCACTATCGAACCGAAAAACGGCGAGCGTTACCAAGGTGTCGTTGGATTAGAAGGTGACACTTTAGCAGAAGTGCTAGAAGGCTACTTTGCAAACTCAGAGCAGTTAAAAACGCGCCTATGGATCCGCACTGGTGAGCATGAGGGCAAAGCACACGCAGCAGGTATGTTGATTCAAGTGATCCCCGACGGCACTGGCTCTCCAGATGATTTCGAGCATCTAGAGCAGCTCACTGATACAGTAAAAGATGAAGAATTGTTTGGTTTAGAAGCTAACGAGTTATTGTATCGACTATATAACCAAGACAAAGTACGTCTGTACGAGCCGCAACCTGTCGAGTTCCATTGTGGCTGTTCTCGTGAGCGTAGCGGTGCCGCAATCATCACCGTTGAGAAAGCTGAAATTTATGACATTTTGGCAGAAGTTGGATCAGTTTCTTTACATTGTGATTACTGTGGCACAACTTATACGTTCGACGAATCTGAAGTCACTGAACTGTATGCACAAGCTTCTACGGACAAGAAAACCCTGCATTAATTTACATAGCTTATCAAGCACGTAATTTACCCTACAAAAGGCCAGCTTAATGCTGGCCTTTTTGTGATCAACCCCTCGTAATAACTAGCCTCAAGCGTAATAAAACAACTGCTTAATTTTAAACAATTAATAATGATTTTGCCCTAGCGCAAAGGATTGCGCGCACGATAGACTATTCCCACCAATATGTGACGGGCCACCTAAAACCTTATTGAAATCATGGGTAAATTTTGAGCTATCTCCCTGTTTTCTCCCCGCCCCGTTGCTAGCATGGTGAGCAGATTAAAATTAAAACATTCTTACAAAATCCCTACAAAATCCTTATAAGGAGCACCTATGACCGTTATGGAACATACTAAGGCTGCAACACTTGATCTAACCAAGCACGGACTGCATAACGTAAAAGAGGTTATTCGCAACCCAAGCTACGAAATGTTGTTTGAGGAAGAAACGCGTGAAGACCTAACCGGTTATGAGCGCGGCGTGGTTACTGAACTAGGTGCGGTTGCCGTTGACACTGGCATCTTTACTGGTCGCTCACCAAAAGATAAATACATCGTCAAAGACGCTACGACAGAAGAACATATGTGGTGGACGTCTGATCAAGTGAAAAATGATAACAAGCCAATCACTCCTGAAGTGTGGGACGAGCTAAAAGAACTGGTCACAAACCAGCTTTCTAACAAACGCTTGTTTGTTGTTGACGGTTACTGTGGTGCAAACCCAGATACACGTTTGAGCATTCGTGTTATCACAGAAGTCGCATGGCAAGCGCACTTCGTTAAAAACATGTTTATTCGCCCGACAGAAGAAGAGTTAGCGACATTTGAACCAGACTTCGTAGTAATGAATGGCGCAAAATGCACTAATCCAAAATGGGAAGAGCAAGGCCTGAACTCAGAAAACTTCACCGTATTTAACCTAACTGAGCGCATGCAACTTATCGGTGGTACTTGGTACGGCGGTGAAATGAAGAAAGGTATGTTCGCCATGATGAACTACTTCCTTCCACTAAAAGACATCGCATCAATGCACTGTAGCGCTAACATGGGCAAAGATGGCGATGTAGCGGTATTCTTCGGTCTATCTGGTACGGGTAAAACGACCCTGTCGACTGATCCTAAACGTGCGCTAATTGGTGATGATGAGCACGGCTGGGATGATGACGGTGTCTTCAACTTCGAAGGTGGTTGTTACGCAAAAACCATCAAACTTTCGAAAGAAGCGGAGCCGGACATCTACAACGCAATTCGTCGTGATGCACTGCTAGAAAACGTAACAGTACGTGGCGATGGCTCTATCGACTTTGATGATGGTTCGAAAACAGAAAACACACGTGTTTCTTACCCTATCTACCATATCGATAATATCGTTAAGCCAGTATCAAAAGGCGGTCACGCGAATAAAGTGATCTTCCTATCAGCCGATGCATTTGGCGTACTGCCTCCAGTATCTAAATTGACACCTGAGCAAACTAAGTACCACTTCCTGTCTGGCTTTACCGCCAAACTAGCGGGAACAGAGCGCGGTATTACTGAGCCAACACCAACTTTCTCTGCTTGTTTCGGCGCGGCGTTCCTAACGCTCCACCCAACAAAATACGCGGAAGTACTGGTAAAACGCATGGAAGCAGCGGGCGCTGAGGCTTACCTAGTGAATACTGGTTGGAACGGCACTGGCAAACGTATCTCTATTCAAGATACACGCGGAATTATTGATGCAATTCTTGATGGTTCGATTGAAGATGCACCAACTAAGCACATTCCTATCTTCAATCTTGAAGTACCAACGTCACTACCAGGTGTGGATCCAAGCATTCTAGACCCTCGCGACACGTACGTTGACCCACTTCAGTGGGAAAGCAAAGCGAAAGATTTAGCAGCGCGCTTTATCAATAACTTTGATAAGTACACAGACAACGCTGAAGGTAAATCTCTGGTTGCGGCTGGTCCTCAGATTGATTAAATCGAGTAACAGCGACGTCGCGTAAACTCAGTGAAAAGTTGGCATTAACTTATCACCTTTACGTAGGCCAAGTTACAAAAATTGCTTCAAGCCCCTCCTTTGAGGGGCTTTTTATTGAATACCACAGAATATTGATACAAGCTAAAGCCTATCTAGTTTTATTTAATAACACACGTAGGTTCTAGCAAAGATGAAAACAGCGCGTCGAGTTCTACTTCTGTTACTGGTTATCTTAGTTGCCATTCCGACCGCTACGATTGCGCTGCTAACAACATCTTACGCGGACGCAACCTGGCGCTTGCTGTCAAACACCTTTTATCTTCCCTTCCGGGCCGAAAGCGTGCGTTATGACTTTCCCTATCACCTAACTTTACAACGCGTGAACACCAGCGGAGACGATGCGTCTTACATCGAGCAAGTCGATTTATGGATGAATCCCGATGTTTATCGCGATGGTAAATGGATCGTTGATAGTTTATTGATTGATGGTATGAGCTTGCAGTATGGCGCACCAAAGCTCCCAACTTTAGACAACGTTTTATTCCATCAAATCGCGCTCAAAAATATTGATTACGCCGACGAGCAGTTCTCTGCCAATGGCATTGACCTTCAAATTCAATCACCACAATGGAATGATCAATTAATACCATATGGCGAAGTTCAACTTGCGGCTGACCAACTCTATTGGAATGGCGAAGCCTTTAATCAAGTCTTAGTCGATATAGACTACAAGCCGCAAGACAGTACGCTTTATGGCACCTCTTTTAACTGGCGTAACAGTCAAATATCTGGGCAAGGGGAGCAGTATCCTCAAGGCTGGTCTTTAGTAAATGTGACCATCAACAAGCTGAAACTGAGTAATACGCAGCGCCAATCACTGCTTGCAAAACCTTGGCACGATCTACCATTTAGCATTAATCATATTAATAGCTTAGATTTGCTTAACGCCGATATTGAATGGGGCGACTGGCACTGGCAGAACTTGGATCTTTCTGTGGAAAACGCCACACTACCACTGTCTCTCTGGAAGACAAAAGCTCAAGTGTCATTGCAGGCGGATAGCGTTCGATTCCAGCAGCAAACCGCAATAGAGCCACGTTTGAGTGCCGCTATCGAGCCAGGAGTAATCCAGCTCAACGAGCTCAGCTTAGATTGGCAGCAAGGTCGAGTGCAAGTTTCTGGATTGTTCACGCCAACACAATGGAAGCTCAAAGAAGCCTCTATTCAAGGCCTCAAGTGGGCAACACTGCCAGAAGACAACCTAAATTGGTGGCACGCCGCCACCAGCGAGTTAGAGCATGTTGCAATCGAACGACTCGACATTGAGCGCAGCCAAATTATCCAGCTATCTCACGAACCTTATTGGCAACTTTCCGGTTTAAATATCGAAGGGCAACAGCTTGATATTAAACAGTCGGCTCAACGTTGGGGCCTTTGGCAAGGCGAATTGGAAGTCAGCGTTGTCAACGCTAGCTATGACCAAATACTCACGTCTCACGCAGCACTTGCCATGCAAAGCAAAGATGGCTTTTGGCAATTGACTCGCCTTTTTGCGCCACTCGAGCAAGGCTACGTAGAAGGCATCGGACAAATAGATTTGAGTACCCCGAGCCAACCTTGGGCGCTCAACGTCAATGCTGATGGTATTCCCTTATCGCTCTTCCACGATTATTTTTTACCCGACACACTGGCTATTGATGGTTTTTCCGATCTTAGCCTCGATCTACAAGGGTTATCAGGTGATCGCAACATGCTGGCCTACAGCTTATCGGGTGAAGTGGAAGCCAATCTCCGAGATACCCGCTTGAATTCCCAAGCGGATCATTCGCTCAAAGCCATTACCTTAAGTCCACTGCGTTTAAGCGCGCAACGAGGGGAAGTTGCCATAAAGCCGGTCACAATTTCAGGAAAAGCCATAAGTGGTAAGGTTTGGGGAACATTTGATATGGCCAACAACCCGCTAAGTGGCATTACTTATCAATTGGAAGAGTCGTGCGGAAACATTGAAGGCGATCTACTAAGTGGTGAAACCCACCGTAATGAGTGCGTGAACGCATCAAAACTGGCCGAGCCTACTGATATTGAGACTCCACAGAAAAATGAACCTTCCATCGAGCAGCCAATCGTAATTGATAACATCAATTTGGAGACTCAAGAGGAAGAGCTTTACGAAGAAGTTATCGAAGAAGATGAAGTACCCGACACGAATTCCGCAGCAGAACAAACCCTCTCACCGACAGAGCAAGAAGGTGAAACAGATAAGCGCCCAGCAGATCAGTCGGCGCTTACCCCATCAGCAACTGAGTAACTGCGAGTAGTTCGGTATCAGCATATAGGTACCGACAAAATCAACAGCTGGCGTGTCACCACTATAAATCACTACGTGAATAACGATGCGTGCTTTGCGTCCCGACTCCAATCGGTCTAGGTCACCACTGATCCCATCCAACGAAGTACTCGCCACGGGGTTTTGTTCGACTGGTTGACGATAGCGAATCGAGCTGTCGGCCAACACAATATCACCGTGCAGCCCACGCTCTTTAAGCAGCAGCCACGTCATCCCCCACCCTGTCAGGGTTGCTAAGGTAAAAGCTGACCCGGCGAACATGGTGTTATGCGGATTAAGGTTAGGATTAAGCTGCGCACAGCATTCAAACTGGTAACCCGTGTACTGGTTAATTTTGATCCCCATTTTGTCGCTAATTGGGATTTGTTGCTCCCAGCGCTGTTGAAGCTCAGTACACCATTCAGGGCGACGTAACACATTGGCCATCGGATCCAGTTGCTTCACCATTTGCTGATGGCGCACAGGGCCACGCTCATCGGTCAGCTCACCTCGACGCTCAAAGCCATTTTTTTCATAAAAGGCGATGGCATCTTCACGGGCATTACACACCAAGCGTTTCGCTCCTTCTTGGCGTGCTAACGACTCTAGTGCAACCAAAACCAGCGAACCCATCCCTTTGCTACGGCGATTATTTTTAACCGCCATATAGCGGATCTGGCCATCATTGTCCGGCGTAATGTATAAACGGCCAATCGCCATAGGACGACCTCGACCATCAACAATCATGCGGTGATGACTCATTTCGTCGTATTCATCGCGCTCTGAGCCGATCGGCATACGCCATGGCTCACGAAGCAGTTGCCAGCGAAACTGATAATACTTGTTTATCTGATTATCGGTTTTGGGAGTAATGAGTTTGAACATATCAATCCTTTGAAAGCACAACACTAATCAGTGTCGGAAAAATTACTCCAAGCCAATTCCATGAGCTTGGAGTTAAAGCTTAGACTATGGCGCCTGTGTTACCAGATTAGACCTGCAACCAAAACGTCACTGGACCGTCATTCACCAAAGACACTTTCATATCGGCAGCGAAGCGGCCACGCTGTGTGGGTAAGACTTCTTCACACAAGTCAGAAAAGTAATCATACAAGCGCTCTGCATCAACAGGATGCGCACCGCGAGAAAAGCCAGCTCGCGTGCCTTTTTTTGTATCCGCAGGCAGCGTAAATTGAGAAACCACCAGCACTTTACCTTCCACCTGTTTAACGTTTAGGTTCATCTTGCCTTCGTCATCTTCGAACACACGGTAGGTTGTAACACGCTCCATTAAACGCTTTGCTTTAGCTTCATCGTCGTCCTTCTCTACGCCCAATAAGACCAGCAGACCACGATCAATTTCTCCTACGACTTCACCATCCACACGGACGGCTGCTTCACTGACTCGTTGAATTAGCGCTATCACTACTCTCGCTTCCTTCATCTGTTAACTGAGATTCAGCGGTCGAGTGTATCATGTCTAAATCTTCACTCCAGTGCTCTCGCTCACCAAGCGCAGCCGTAACTTCCGCCCCCAATAACACGATCATCCAGCATAAATACACCCAAACAAATAAGATAGGAATCGCCGCTAACGCGCCGTAGATGAGCTGATAAGACGGAAACTGAGTGATGTAGAGTGCAAAGCCTTTTTTACTCAACTCGAACAGTATCGCGGCGACTGCTGCCCCCATGGCACCATGAGCGAGGTGTACTTTTTTATTCGGCACTAGAATATACAAGCCAAGAAAAGCAAAAAAGGACAGCAACAACGGTAGCCAACGCAGAAATAAATTAAACGCACCAGATAATGTCTCGTTCTCTAAAATTTGCAGCGAAGTCACGTACGACGTCGCCGCAATACTCGCACCGACCATGATCGGCCCTAACGTGAGTACCATCCAATACATAGAGAATGAAAAGACTAAACGGCGCTTGTCTTTAACTCGCCAAATGTAGTTTAAGTTCTTATCAATGTTGGAAATCAGCATGACTGCGGCAATGAATAAAAACCCACCGCCAACCGCGCTCATTTTGCCCGTATTCGCCACAAATTCCTGTAATGCCGTATGTACAGCTTCTCCAGAAGCCGGCACAAAATTCTCAATAATGTAGCCTTGCAGCACCTCACCAACGTTCGCAAAAACGGGAAATTTCGACAATATTGATAACAATACCGTCAGCATTGGCACAATAGACAACAAGGTAATGTAGGCAAGATAGCCCGCGTTCACATTCACACGGTCATGCGTTAATCGCTTAAGAAGGTACGTAAAAAACGCGACGCAACTTGGCAGTAGATTGATTAATCTCGCCTTGTAACTCTCTGATAACTGGTTCATAGTTCATCCCATAATTAGCGCCGAGGACATAAGAATGCCTTATTTATTAGCAATTGTACTATCAATTTTCACTTTAACAGGGTGTCAATCTGCTTATTACTCAGCAATGGAGCAGGTTGGGTATCATAAACGAGATATTATGGTCGACCGCGTCGAAGATGCCAAAGAATCTCAACAAGATGCACAAGAAGAATTCACCAGTGCACTTGAAGCCTTATCTGCGATCACCAACTTTGATGGTGGTGAGCTAGAAAATGTCTACAACAACATCAATGACAAATACGAAGATAGCGAAAAAGCGGCTCAAGACGTACGTGACCGTATTGCTGCGATTGAAGACGTATCCGGCGCACTGTTTGATGAGTGGCAAGATGAGCTAGAGCTGTACTCGAGTGCGAAACTGCGTCGTTCAAGCGAGCAAAAGCTACGTGAAACCAAAGCCTCGTACAAAACCATGCTTAGCGCTATGAAGCGTGCAGAGAAAAAGATGACACCGGTACTGGATACGCTGCGTGACAACACGTTGTACTTAAAACACAACCTTAACGCCAGTGCGATTGGTTCTTTGCAAGGTGAGTTCTCTAGCTTAGAGAAAGACATTCAGTTTGCGATCAAACAAATGAACGAAGCGATTGCAGAGTCCGATAAATTCCTACAAAAGCTCAATCAAAAGTAAATGATTTAGACCTCCTCCTAGTGAGGAGGTTTTAGTCGGCGACCTTACCGAGTAAACCGATGACTCTTCGAACAAAGTCTACTCTCTCTGGCACAGTTCCCCATGGTACTTCTACCACTTCATACCCCAACTCAGTATAGACACTCACTAACGACTGATGAATCTCCAATGCTTCTTCAAAGCTGTGCGGACGCACTTCATCTTGTACGTAAATGGATGCTTCAGGTCGACAAGTAAACACCTGACTATGGTACCCAGCGCTCTCGGTTAAGAAAGCTTGGTCAACCTTACAGCCTCCCACTTGTAGGTATGCAATGATGTCGGGGATGGCGCGATCAACAAACGCAACATCATGACAACGCGCATCACTCTTTTGCTTGTCCATCAACCCAAGGCATAACTTGGCAAACTCAGGTAAATTCGTCCACGGCAAAATACCATTTTCTAACTGGCTTTGCTGCTCAATCAAGTCGCGAGACCCTTCAGGAAACGTGGCGTAACCATACGCGTCTAGCGCATTCAGCAGTGTTGTTTTTCCCGCACCAGGCCCACCGGTGATAATAATCGGGTTCATATTCAACTCCAGAAAACAAAAAGCCCCGAGCATAACTCGAGGCTTCTTCTTAATTGAATCACTTAACGAAAATTATTTCGCGCCACGAGAAGCACGCTTACGGTCGCTTTCCGTTAGGAACTTCTTACGGATACGGATGCTTTCAGGCGTTACTTCTACTAGCTCGTCGTCATCGATGAATTCTAGTGCTTGCTCAAGAGTCATCTTGATTGGCGGAGTAAGAACCTGTGCGTCATCGGTACCAGATGCACGAACGTTGGTTAGCTGCTTACCTTTCAGTGCGTTTACCGTTAGGTCGTTGTCACGGCTGTGAATACCGATAACCATACCTTCGTAAACTTCAACACCGTGACCGATAAATAGACGACCACGCTCTTGAAGGTTGAACAGTGCGTTAGTTAGCGCTTTACCCATCGCGTTCGCGATTAGTACACCGTTTACACGTTGACCGATGTTACCGCCTTTGTGAGGGCCGTAGTGATCAAACGTATGGTAAAGAAGACCTGAACCTGAAGTCAGTGTCATGAATTCCGTTTGGAAACCGATCAGACCACGTGATGGCATAACGAAGTCCATACGCACACGACCTTTACCGTCTGGAGACATGTCTTTCAGCTCACCTTTACGTAGGCCGATGTTCTCCATGATGCCGCCTTGGTGCTCTTCCATTACGTCGATAGTTACCGTTTCGAACGGTTCCATCAACTGACCATCTTCTTCTTTGATGATTACTTCTGGACGAGATACTGCTAGCTCGAAGCCTTCACGACGCATGTTTTCGATCAGGATAGAAAGGTGAAGTTCACCACGACCTGATACGCGGAATTTATCTGGATCGTCTGTTTGCTCAACGCGTAGTGCAACGTTGTGTACCAGTTCCTTCTCAAGACGCTCAAGGATGTTACGTGACGTTACGAACTTACCTTCTTTACCCGCGAATGGAGACGTGTTTACTTGGAATGTCATCGTTACTGTTGGTTCATCAACAGACAATGGTGGTAATGCTTCTACTGCGTTTTGTGCACAGATAGTGTCAGAAATTTTCAGCTCGCCAAGACCAGTGATTGCGATGATATCACCCGCGTTAGCTTGTTCCACTTCGTGACGCTCTAGGCCAAGGTAGCCCATTACTGTACCCACTTTACCGTTGCGAGTTTTACCGTCAGCACCAATAATGGTTACCTGCTGGTTTGGTTTAACGCTACCACGAGTTACGCGAGCCACGCCGATAACACCAACGTAAGAGCTGTAGTCTAGCTGAGAAACTTGCATCTGTAGTGGACCATCAAGGTCAACATTTGGCGCGTCAACAACATCAACGATAGTTTGGAATAGTGGTTCCATGTTCTCGCCAGTTTCGCCTTCTTCTAGAGAAGCCCAACCGTTAAGTGCTGATGCGTAAACTACTTTAAAGTCTAGCTGGTCATCAGTTGCACCTAGGTTGTCGAACAGGTCGAACACTTGGTCCATAACCCAATCAGGACGTGCGCCAGGGCGGTCAATCTTGTTGATTACAACGATTGGTTTTAGACCGTGAGCAAACGCTTTTTGTGTTACGAAACGCGTTTGAGGCATTGGACCATCAACAGCGTCAACGATAAGTAGTACAGAGTCTACCATCGACATGATACGCTCAACTTCACCACCGAAGTCCGCGTGTCCCGGAGTATCTACGATGTTGATACGGTAATCGTTCCAGTCGATTGCTGTGTTTTTAGCAAGAATGGTAATACCGCGCTCTTTCTCGATGTCGTTCGAGTCCATGACTCGCTCTTCAGCTTCACCGCGAGACTCAAGCGTGCCTGATTGTTGTAGCAGCTTGTCAACCAACGTGGTTTTACCGTGGTCAACGTGCGCGATGATCGCGATATTTCTTAATTTATCAATCTGTGGAGTAGCCATGGATATTGATTCACTTAGATAGATGAAATGCCCCCACGCTGAGAACGGGTGCTCTCTGGCGACATTTGCTGATTAAAAAAACGGCCATAATGTACCAGATTTTAGCAAAAAGCCTAGAAATATGTGATCTACTCCCGAGCATTTCTGCGATTTTTACGCTTAATGCCCATTTTCTTCCTCAGAACGAATTGATTAAACGCAACTTTATTCTAATCGATGCATAATTCAAATTGACTCTTGCTCAAAAACTGGGCTGAATACGCAATGTACCTGTCACATTATGGTGCAACAATGATTTTTGGCACCATAATAGTGCAAGCAAAGATCATTTTGGTGCAAGCAAGTGCACCAAACTAGCATTCAAAAACACAATTGCTTGAAATTAATGGAATATTTTTTTTGGCACGGTTTTGGCTTTAGTTAAAACAGCATCGATTAATGAAAAGTCAAATTGATTAATCAATGCCAGGTTTCATGAATAATTCATAAATCGAGCTTTTACCGCTTATTAACACTGGAGGTTATCCAAGATGTCAGTAGAAAACGTTCTATCGCTGATCCAAGAAAACGAAGTTAAGTTTGTTGACCTACGCTTCACTGATACAAAAGGTAAAGAGCAGCACATTTCGATCCCTGCTCACCAAATCGACGCAGACTTCTTCGAAGAAGGTAAAATGTTCGATGGTTCATCAGTTGCTGGCTGGAAAGGTATCAACGAATCAGACATGGTAATGATGCCTGACGCATCTTCTGCTGTGCTTGACCCATTCACGGAAGACGCAACACTAAATATCCGTTGTGACATCTTAGAGCCTGCAACAATGCAAGGCTACGACCGTGACCCACGCTCTATCGCAAAACGCGCTGAAGACTTCATGCGTTCTACAGGTGTTGCAGATACTGTACTTATCGGTCCTGAGCCAGAATTCTTCCTATTTGATGACGTGAAGTTCTCGACAGACATGTCAGGCTCTTTCTTCAAAATCGACGACGTAGAAGCGGCATGGAACACAGGTTCTGACTACGAAGAAGGTAACAAAGGTCACCGTCCAGGCGTTAAAGGTGGTTACTTCCCAGTAGCTCCAGTAGATTCATCTCAAGACATCCGTTCTGCTATGTGTCTAGTAATGGAAGAAATGGGTCTTGTTGTTGAAGCGCACCACCACGAAGTGGCAACGGCGGGTCAAAACGAAATCGCAACTCGTTTCAACACGCTAACAACCAAAGCTGACGAAATCCAAATCTACAAGTACGTTGTACACAACGTTGCTCACGCGTTTGGTAAAACAGCGACGTTTATGCCTAAACCACTTGTTGGCGACAACGGCAGCGGTATGCACGTTCACCAGTCTCTAGCAAAAGATGGCGTAAACCTATTTGCTGGTGACAAGTACGGCGGTCTATCTGAAATGGCGCTTTACTACATCGGTGGTATCATCAAACACGCTCGTGCAATCAACGCATTCGCTAACCCATCAACAAACTCGTACAAACGCCTTGTACCAGGCTTCGAAGCACCAGTAATGCTAGCTTACTCAGCGCGTAACCGCTCTGCTTCAATCCGTATCCCAGTGGTACCAAGCCCGAAAGCACGTCGTATCGAAGTTCGTTTCGGTGACCCAGCGGCGAACCCATACCTATGTTTCGCAGCAATGCTTATGGCTGGTCTTGACGGTATCAAGAATAAGATCCACCCGGGCGAAGCGATGGATAAAGACCTTTACGATCTTCCAGCTGAAGAAGCAGCAGAAATCCCAACTGTTGCATACTCACTAAAAGACGCGCTAGCAGAGCTAGATGCTGATCGTGAGTTCTTAACAGCGGGCGGCGTATTCTCTGACGACTTCATCGATTCATACATCGACCTTAAGTCTCAGGACGTAGAGCGTGTGAACATGACAACTCACCCTGTTGAGTTCGAACTTTACTACTCTGTGTAAGGTCGACACTGTGTAAAATGTAAACACAGCAATAAAATATTAGGCTCGCCTCGCAGGCGGGCCTTTTTTGTATTCGCCAGTCAAGCTTCGACGTTTAACATGAGGGGATAATAAAAACACGCTTAGAATTTTTCCTTACATGTCAAAGAGCTAAGCCATTGAAACGTGAAATCATCGAACAAGAGAAGGTGAGCAATGAAAGTTCAGCTTATTCCATCACTGTGTGCACTCAGCGGATTGTTAATCGCCTCTATCGCCTTCGCGCAGGTCGCGTATACGTGGGTAGATGAAAATGGCGTGGTTCACTTTAGTTATACGCCAAACAAAGGAGCAAAAGCGATCGCCCTGCCAAACCTTGAAGCCAGCGCACCAGCTCCTGAGGTAGAAAGTACTGAATCGCTCGCACCTCAGACTACGCCATCTACTGCATCACAAAACAAGCCAGAGAAAACAACCGAGAAGCCTCTCCCATTACAACTCTCGATGCTGACTCCCAAGCACAACGAGACCATCCACAGTAATCGAGGCATCATCAATATTCAATTAGAAACCAATCGCAAGCTTGGTATCGGTGAGCAATTGCAATTGTTACTCGATGGAAAACCTTATGGTGCACCACAAAACCATATAGTGTGGCAGTTAAACAATATTGACCGAGGCACTCACACACTTGCTGTGCATGCGAAAAGAAGCGGCAAGCTTATTGCATCTACTAGCCCTATAACGGTGCATTTACATAGAGCAAGTGTTAAGCCGACCGTAAAAGGGGCAAAATAGAATATCTGGTGAAAAAAATCACATCACAGCGATGCTTTTCACTTTTTCTTCTAAGATTTATTCGCCATACTTAACGTTCAATTGCACCATTATTGTGCATCGCACAATCTTAAAGCAAAACAAGGACGTAATGTGGATACCAGTCTTCCTAGTGCCATTCTCAACAATATGGTGACAGCAACGCTGATTCTTGATGATGGATTGGCCATCCGTTATGCCAATCCGGCTGCCGAATTGCTGTTTTCTCAAAGCGCCAAACGAATTATTGAACAATCACTTTCTCAATTGATTCAGCATGCGTCGCTGGATCTCGCGCTGCTCACTCAACCGTTGCAAAGTGGTCAAAGCATCACCGACAGTGACGTCACTTTCGTTGTTGATGGCCGCCCTTTAATGCTAGAGGTGACGGTTAGCCCTATCACTTGGCAAAAACAGTTGATGCTTCTGGTCGAGATGCGCAAAATTGATCAGCAGCGCCGACTCTCTCAAGAACTGAACCAACACGCCCAACAACAAGCAGCGAAGCTGTTAGTCCGAGGGCTTGCACATGAGATTAAAAATCCGCTTGGCGGCTTACGCGGTGCGGCGCAATTGCTAGAAAAAATGCTGCCAGAGCCCTCTCTCACCGAATATACACACATCATCATTGAGCAAGCAGACCGTTTAAGGGCGCTCGTGGATCGATTACTAGGACCGCAAAAGCCAGGTAAGAAGACACAAGAGAATCTGCACCAAATTCTTGAAAAGGTTCGCCAACTGGTTGAATTAGAGTCACAACGCTCAATCATCATTGAACGAGATTATGACCCAAGCTTGCCAGAGATTTTGATGGATACAGACCAAATCGAACAGGCAATGCTTAATATCGTCAGCAACGCCGCACAAATTCTTAGCCATCAAGAACACGGGAAAATAACCATTCGCACCAGAACGGTGCATCAAGCCAATATTCACGGCAAACGCTGTAAACTCGCTGCTCGTGTCGAAATCACAGACAACGGCCCAGGTATTCCACCGGAACTACAAGACACGCTGTTCTATCCCATGGTCAGTGGCCGCGAGGGAGGAACTGGATTAGGGCTATCTATTTCGCAAAATTTGATCGACCAGCACAATGGAAAAATAGACGTAGAAAGCTGGCCTGGTCACACAACATTTACTATTTATCTGCCGATCTGAGTGCGCTAATGGACTTCAAGTCGCGTCAGTTTTTCGGTTTGCTGCAAGGATTACTACATGAGTAAAGGATATGTTTGGGTCGTTGATGACGACAGTTCAATTCGCTGGGTAATGGAGAAAACGCTCTCCTCTGCCAACATCAAATGTGAAACCTATGCCGATGGAGAAAGCGTGTTAATGGCGCTCGAACGCGAAGTGCCGGATGTTCTAGTATCAGACATTCGCATGCCAGGTATTGATGGGTTGGAGCTACTAAAGCAAGTACAGCGCGATTACCCAGACCTTCCCGTGATTATCATGACCGCGCATTCAGATTTAGATGCGGCAGTGAATGCGTACCAAAAAGGTGCTTTTGAATATTTACCAAAACCTTTTGATATTGATGAAACTTTAACTCTGGTTGAACGAGCCATTGCACACAGCCACGAAAACAAACGCGAGCAGCTCTCTCCAGAAGACATTCCAGCAGAAACGCCTGAAATTATCGGTGAAGCACCAGCGATGCAAGAGGTGTTTCGCGCCATTGGTCGTCTTTCTCGCTCCTCTATTTCAGTCTTAATTAACGGTGAATCGGGCACGGGTAAAGAACTCGTTGCTCATGCACTGCACCGTCACAGTCCACGTGCTAACAAACCTTTCATTGCGCTCAATATGGCGGCGATTCCCAAAGACTTGATTGAATCAGAACTGTTTGGCCACGAAAAAGGCGCGTTTACGGGGGCAAACAATGTTCGTCAAGGACGATTCGAACAAGCCAATGGCGGCACTCTATTTTTAGACGAAATCGGCGACATGCCATTGGACATTCAAACTCGTTTACTACGCGTTCTAGCTGACGGGCAGTTTTATCGAGTGGGCGGTCACTCTCCGATCAGTGTCGATGTACGAATTGTCGCGGCAACACACCAGAACTTAGAAAAGCTGGTGCACGAAGGTGACTTTCGTGAGGACCTATTTCATCGCTTAAACGTGATTCGCGTTCAGATCCCGGCACTGCGTGAGCGTAAGCAAGACATTGAAAAGCTTACACAGCATTTTCTTATCCGTGCGGCTGATGAGCTTGGTGTGGAAACAAAAACTCTCCACCCGTCGACTGTAGAGATTCTTAACCGCCTTGATTGGCCTGGCAACGTGCGTCAATTAGAGAATATTTGCCGTTGGTTAACCGTTATGGCCAGTGGTAGCGAGGTGTTACCAAATGACTTGCCAAGCGAACTACTAGAAGAGAAAAAATCCATTTCAGACTCTGCACATGGTAGTTGGCAAGAACAATTGGCGGATTGGGCACGGCATTCACTCGCAGCAGGAGATAAAGAACTACTTTCTTACGCTTTACCAGAATTTGAACGCATTTTATTAGAAGCAGCCTTAGAGCACACTAAAGGTCATAAGCAAGATGCCGCTAAAGTATTAGGCTGGGGGCGAAATACACTCACCAGAAAATTAAAAGAATTGTACTGACAATCACTTACGTGGTGCGTTAACAACGAGCGTCGTTTGTCACTCGATATTAATAAAAACATCAGTACAATTGTGGCGCACCACCATCTATGTGATTAGGCGATGTCTACTGCTACGACTCAAATTACACTGCGTACTGCTGTTCTGATTCCATTTGTCATGATCTTCTTACTGGCGATCGGTGTCATTGTCTACGTCCAAAAACAAAGTTACGAAGAAGTGGTCACGGATATCAGTGACAAGCAACTTTCCGTGTTAACCGAAAGCGTCCACGACCACCTCAATAGCTATCTACGTAAGCCTTTTACTGCGGTTATGGCTCTCGCGCACAACGTCAGCTATCACAACCTTTATCGCCCTCACGATACCTCAGACATTCAAAACTACCTGCTGAGTGCATTCAAAAATCTTTACCAATCGATACCGCAGTTGGATGTAATCGCATTTGGTTCAGAAAACGGCGACTTTGCAGGCTTTCGCCGCGAGCTTTCCGACGATTACACCTTAATGGTGCAAGATCGCCACACCGATGGTGATCTGGTTATTTATGGAACCAACCATGTGAGTAACAACATTCGAACGGTTATCTCCCAATACGATCCTCGCACTCGCCCATGGTATAAGCCCGTTGCAGATAGCCAAGACGCCACTTGGTCTGAAATTTATACCAACGCTGATGAACGCCAGGATATTACGCTATCAGCCATGACGCCGGTGTACAAACACGACCAATTTGCTGGTGTTTTGGTGACAGACATTCGTATCAATACATTCAACGAGTTCCTGCGCGAGTTAAAATACAACACTAAAGCGTCGGTCTACATCATGGACCCAGATCATCGTTTAATCGCTCACTCAGGCCCGGGAAGCGTCATCTCATGGGGCACAAAATTTTCGGATAAAGGGCAGCGTTTGCTTGCCGCTGAAAACGCAGACCCGATCATCAAAATCAGTGCGAGCCGCGTCCGGTCTTTCGAGCTCAACAACACCAAGCAACCTTATACTTTTTCATTTGAACATGATGGCCAACGTATTTTCAGTCGGCTAACCCCGTATCGAGACCAAGATGGCTTAACATGGTTTATTGGCACCTCCATTTCGGAGTCCGAGCTTCTCGGCCTGTTACCGAAAAGCCAGCAAGAGAGTTGGCTCGTTGGCATTATTGTAAGCCTATTTGGGATCGCCATCAGTTGGATCATTTTCAACCGAGTTACTAGACCAATTAACGCGACGGCCGCCGCCGCTCAGCACCTGGCAAATGGGGATTGGGATAGCGGCATGCCAAAGCCTGGTTATGTGTATGAGACAACCGTACTGGTTCATGCTTTTAATGAAATGGCGAACAATCTAAGAGCTTCATTCAAAGCATTGCGTGAACAGTTGGTTTATGACTCTCTAACACGCTTATATAGCCGTCAGGGTTTGGTCGAAATCTGTGAAAATCAGTCTGATCTTTGTCACGGCAGTTTATTTTTACTTGGTATCAACAAATTTAGAGATATCAACGACAGTGTGGGTCATCACAACGGCGACCAGCTGTTGGTCAGCATCGCTGAAAGGTTAAAACAGCAGTTTCGTGACAACGCATTATTGGCTCGGATTGGTGGTGACGAATTCGCGGTGTTTCTCTCAAATGTCGACACGGAAACCAAAATTAAACAAACCGAGCGTCGATTACAGCAACTCTTTTCCACCCCATTTATGGTGGAAGGCGAAAATGTAGTGATGAAGATTTCACTTGGTATTGTACAAACCCAGCCAAACGAAACCATGCCTTTATGGTTACGCAACGCCAGCATCGCATTAAGTTACGCTAAACAAGACTCACTGACTGGTGTTTGTCACTACAGCCCAGAACTAGCGAGCGCTTCAAAGTTTCGTACACAAATGCTGACCAAGATCCAAACTGGCATTGAAAACCGAGAGTTTATTCCTCATTACCAACCGATTGTGGATCTCGTCAGTGGCACAGTGTGTGGCGCCGAAGCACTTGCGCGTTGGCATAGCGACTCAGGTATGGTGTCACCATTAGATTTTATCCCAATCGCGGAAGAAAGCGGCATGATCAAAGCCATCGGCCAACAGATTCTGTTACAAGCTTGTCGCGACACTTACCAAGCGATCGAAAGCAAACAGTGGCCGTCGGACTTCCAACTGCATGTGAATATCTCCGTTAATCAACTATCCTGCCCAAGTTTTGTTGATACGGTGACAAGCGTATTGGATATCACGAAATTACCAGCAAGTAACCTCACACTAGAGATCACAGAATCACGTATCATTGATAGCGCACCGACCACACTAGAAAATATGACTAAACTGCGTGAAATGGGTATTGGTATCGCGATAGATGACTTTGGCACCGGCTACTCATCACTGGGTTACCTCCACTCTCTGCCGTTTACCTGCTTGAAGATTGATCGCACCTTCATCAATCAACTCACACAAGAAAACTTAAACAGTTCAGTCGTCGCTGCCGTCATCAATATCACAGCAGGTCTCAAAACTAATGTCGTCGCGGAAGGTGTCGAGGATAGCAATCAAGCACAATTACTGCGCTCTTTAGGCTGTAATCAGGTGCAAGGCTTCTACTACAGCCGCCCTATGCCACTAGAAGAATGGCCAACACATTTGGTGAACATGAAGTAGAAAAGAGCGAGAATCGTTGATTTCCTAGTCATCCTCTACTGACAATCTACCCAACTGTTATTTATACTTAACTGCAAATCTTACCCATGTATTGTCACAGATGATGTTTGGGCCCTGTTCCAGTTCATAACTATCCGGATCGACAAAATGATAACGAAGAACCTTCCTCTTACTGATTTGCACCGTCACCTCGACGGTAACATTCGTACTAAAACGATTCTTGAGCTAGGCCAAAAGTTTGGCATTGCCCTACCAGCGTACGATATTGAGTCTCTCACTCCTCACGTTCAAATTGTCGAAGCGGAACCCTCTCTTGTTGCTTTCCTTTCTAAGCTCGACTGGGGTGTTGCTGTACTGGGCGATCTAGATGCGTGTCGTCGTGTCGCGTACGAAAACGTAGAAGACGCGCTAAACGCACAAATCGATTACGCAGAGCTGCGTTTCTCTCCTTACTACATGGCGATGAAACACAAACTACCAGTAGCGGGGGTTGTTGAAGCCGTCGTGGACGGTGTGCAAGCGGGTATGCGCGATTTTGGCGTGAAAGCCAACCTGATCGGTATCATGAGTCGTACATTTGGTACTGACGCATGTCAACAAGAACTGGACGGCATTCTGAGCCAGAAAGATCACATCGTTGCCGTCGACCTTGCGGGTGACGAGCTAGGCCAACCGGGTGATCGCTTTGTGTCTCACTTCAAGCAAGTACGCGATGCTGGCCTTGGGGTAACGGTCCATGCTGGTGAAGCAGCAGGTGCAGAGAGCATGTGGCAAGCAATTAATGAGCTGGGCGCAACTCGTATCGGTCACGGTGTAAAAGCGATTCACGATCCAAAACTGATGGATTACCTAGCAGAAAACCGCATTGGTATTGAATCTTGCCTGACGTCAAACTACCAAACAAGTACGGTAGAAACGCTAGAAAACCACCCTCTCAAGCAGTTCCTAGAGCATGGCGTTCTTGCGTGTCTGAACACTGACGATCCAGCGGTTGAAGGCATCGAACTGCCATACGAATACGAAGTAGCGGCACCAGCCGCTGGCCTGAGCCAAGACCAGATTCGCCAAGCGCAAATCAATGGCCTTGAGATTGCGTTCCTTTCAGAAGCAGAAAAATCGGAACTGAGAGAAAAAGTAAAAGATCGCGCTTAAATCCAGCGAAAACATAAAAAAATGCCAGCATCTGCTGGCATTTTTTATATCTTGAATCTGTATCTCTGATTAAATCACACGAGAGAACTGTTGCTGACGTGCCTTTGCTCGTAGGTATTTATCGAAGCTCATACAAATATTACGGATCAACAAACGACCTCGCAGCGTCACACGAATTTCATTATCATCCACTTCCACCAGCTCATCGTTAATAAAGGTCTGAAGTAGCTGCAAATCTTCTTTAAAGTACTGTTCAAACCTCACTTTAAACTCAGACTCAATGGCTTTCTTGTCTAATTTGAAGTTACAAATCAGCTGCTTAATCACTTCGCGACGGAGCAAATCATCAGAGTCCAGCGAGACCCCTTTCCATAGAGCGTGACGAAGTTCGTTGACTTGAGCGTAGTATTTCTTCAGCTCTTTCTGGTTTTGCGCGTACGCATCGCCGATCATCGAGATTGCAGAAACACCAAAGCCAACCAAGTCACATTCACCTTGTGTGGTGTAGCCTTGGAAATTGCGATGCAAAATACCTTCGCGCTGGGCAACAGCAAGTTCATCGTCCGGCAAAGCAAAGTGGTCCATACCGATAAATTGGTAGCCAGCACCGGTCAGTGTCGCGATGGTGTCTTGCAGAATCGCCATCTTCTCTTCTGCCTTTGGCAGGTCTTCGTCTTTAATCTTACGCTGCGCTGCAAATAGCTGTGGCATGTGCGCGTAGTTAAACACGGATAGACGGCCCGGCTGCATCTCTAGCACTTGTTCTAGAGTCTTGGCAAAAGATTCTTTGGTCTGCTTCGGTAAACCGTAAATCAAATCTAGGTTCGTCGAACGAAAGCCTAACTCTTTTGCGCGCGCAACCATCGCAACGATGAACTCTTCATCTTGCTCACGATTCACCAGTTTTTGCACTTCTTTGTTGAAGTCCTGAACACCGATGCTCAAGCGATTGAAGCCTTCACTACGCAGATGATCCAGCATGATCAGCTCGATTTCACGCGGGTCAACCTCGATACTGATTTCAGCATCGCTACTAAAAGTAAACTCTTGGCGTAGCAGGCTCATTACACGCGTGATTTGCTTTTCAGAGAGAAACGTCGGTGTACCACCACCAAAATGCAATTGCGTCACGGTGCGACCAACAAGTAATGCAGCACGTTGACGAATTTCGTGTTCAAGCACGTCGAGGTATTCATCCGCTTTGTGCGAGTGGCGCGTAATGACTTTATTACATCCACAGTAGTAACAAAGCTTGTGACAGAACGGAATGTGTACGTACAGCGATAATGGGCGTTCTGGGTATTGAGTGCATGCCATATCATAATCAGAAATGGTGAACGCTTCATGAAACTCCAGCGCCGTTGGGTACGACGTATAACGAGGCCCGGAATAGTTGTACTTATCCAATACCGCTTGATCCCAGACTATTTGCTGTTTCAATTCAGTGTGTTGATTCGACATGGTGGTACTTTCCGTTAAATGCTAGGGCAACGAAAGCCGTCACCCGATATTCAGAGCCGCTATTTTGCCATACGACGATGACAAGCGTGGCAACACCGACTGGCTTTTTAAGTATAAAACTAAAGAAGTGCTAGCGTGATCACGATACCCCCATTAGCCATAAGGAGACTATTGGGGGTCGCGCTTAAATCATCTGAATATTGATTTGATTATTCAGTGGCTGGACGTTTTTCTGCAACACTTTGAGCTCCTCAATAATCGCATCAGTGAGGCGGCTTTCCGCTTTATGACGCGTCAAGTTCTGTTGCATACGCTCTTTCTTGGCAAGTTGTTGGCGTTCTTCGCCACGCGCCATATCTTTCACGATGTGGTAAAGCTCAGAAATCGCAGGGTACGTTTTATCGAAATCAACGCGGTCTTCACCTTGTACATAATCCATGATGTTATACACACGGATACTGATTTCAGATAAATCGCACTGGCCTTGAATGCCCGCCTGACACAAGGTATGCACATTCTCAAAAATGTTGGCGTTACGTTTGTCTATCGCCAATTTTTGATGCTTCAGCTGCAATTCCTTTTGCTTTTTCAATTGAAGCAGAAGGTAACCTGCATAAGAAGCGAGTGCGATGATAATCACAACACCAGCAATAGCTAATAAGGTTACATTCATAGCTTAATTATCCTTTATAGTCGTCGAAATTAATGTCGTCGAAATCTGCCAGCAAGTCATCATCGTTGCGCGTGCTTTTCTCAGCAGGTGCAGTGAAGTCTTCCTCTTCTTCAGGTTCCAACAAGCCTAGTTGGTCCATTAGCTTCTCAATGCGATCGAGTTTCTCATCGACGAATTTCTGTAGACCTGTGCCCAGGTTTTCACCCGCTTCAATACGGTCTAGCAACACGTTCAATTGCGCGTCATTTTCTAGCATCTCTAGTTCTTGCTCTGCCGACAAACGACGCTCTTGCTTCGTCATTTTCTTCGCAGGTTCAACAATCAGAGGTATTTTCTTTTTGCTGCCTAAGCGCGGGTCGCGATTTTGTGCAGCAGCTTGCTTTTTCTGCTCGTTAACTTCTGAGTTACGGTTACCCGTTTTCAGACCTTTACGCTTTTTAGCACGCTTGCGTAAGCGGCCTTCCACATCAGATTCTGTACGGTTACGAGTTACAACAAACTCAGGTGCACCAGCGGCACCCGGTTTTCTAGATTTTTTACTACGGCTCATTACTGGGGTTTCCTCAGTAAAATTACATCATTACCAATAAATTCGAGTTCGAGCTTATCCCGCTCTGCTAGGAACTGGAACGTGTCACGACTAAAGAACACTACGTGAGTGAGATCGTTCTTATAATGCCATGATTTGAAAGCCTCCACGTCGATGACCATTTTCGTCATCAGGCCTATCCAGCCCCCTGGCTTAACTAAATTCAACCATTGCTTCCACACCAAATCTGGGTGGTAGAGGTGCTCTATCACCTCTGTTGCTGTCATGAAGTCGTACGTTTTTTCTAAAACCGACGTATCAGAGTGGTAATAGAGATCGTACAACGCCATGTTGTGCCCAGCCTCTTCCAGCATCAAGGAGAGCGTTGGGCCAGGACCACAACCAAAGTCGATACCATTTGATTGTGGAGAAATTCGCTCTGTGATCGGGTCAGCAATACGCGACAAAAAGCGTCGGTAACCCAAATCATCGGGGTTGTTCTCATGCAAATCATAGTGAGCTTTTTCGCTTTCCGCATCCAAACGTTGGTCTGGATTTACGAATACCAAGCTGCACTGCTCACATTGAAGATATTCACGACGCTTATCTTCAAAATAATGGTGAGTGCGCTGATTTTGGCATAAAGGACAGGTATGCATGCTGACTTCCTCAAACAGGGATGCGAAACATACCAGAAAGTGAACTCGGATTGGAGTGTTGTTGAGTATTTTTTCAGCAATTTTTGTTAAAAAACTTTGTTTACAACCTATAAAGCTAAATAAGTGCAGTAATCTCAATTCAAGTTACGACTGAGCAAGTCAACGGATATAAAAAAAGCGACAGTCAGACTGTCGCTTTCTAAGTGCCATCAATTGGCGAAACTGTGTTGCACACATTTGGTGCACCAATGATCCCTTTGTTTTTAGAGCTTTCCCTGCCAAAAAGAGTTGTTTTTCATCTTCCTGATGAGTTTTGGCTATCCGTTTACTTCCTGTCTACTGAGCAACTTCCTGTGCCTGATCCGTTTCACTGTCTTAACCGTCAGACGAGATGACCATCCTTATCTGATAGGCTCCCTACCTATCTAAATCCCTTTCTAAATCACCAAGCATCCGAGCTACATCCTTGGAGACCTAAACCGTGGTCTTAAATCCTTACATTCACTCCCTGTGAACGACTTCTACTTTACGCCATCCCGTTATGCTCACAAGTAATGGGTTGAAAAAATAATCCGCCTATTTTTCTAAAAAATCAAAATTATCATTTAATCAAAAACTTAAAAACACTAACAAGAAAAAGCCAACATCAAGTATGGCAAATGTCTCACAAACTGCCGAGCCAACTATCGCTTTCGCATCCAAACTCGACTGTGATATCTGTCACGAACAAAAATGCCCTAGTGGATTCACTAGGGCATTTTTGTACAAGTTGCTCGAACGATGTAGGGACATCTACCCAACCAGCTCAAGATGCAGGATCTTGAGCGATTTAGGTATATTAGTGCAGACCGCCAACGTATTTAGACAGCACTTCGATATCTTCGTCTGTCATTTTCTTCGCGATGTCGCGCATCATGGCATTCATATCATTACCACGGTCGCCATCACGGAATTTTTCTAGCTGAGCTTTGATGTAGTCAGCATGCTGACCAGAAATTTTCGGGAAACCTGAAAGCTCAGTACCATTGCCACGAGGACCATGACATGCAATACATGCGGTTAGGCCACGCTCGGCATCACCAGCGGTATAAAGCGTTTTGCCTTTTGCTACTACATCTTCAGGTGTTGAGTTTTCTGAAACTGGTAGCGAAGCGTAGTAAGCAGATAGGTCTGCGATATCTTCATCGCTCAGTGGCATTGCCATACCACTCATTACAGGATCGTAACGACCTTGTTTACCACCACTTGTCATGCCTAGCTTAAGTTCTTTTAACTGCTTCTCAAGATACTTAGCGTGTTGGCCTGCGAGTTTCGGGTACGTTGTTATTGCACTGTTGCCATCTGCTCCGTGACAGGCGACACAGGTTTGTGATTTTGCTTTACCAGCCTCAATATTACCTTGGGCCCATACTGAGCAACTGGCTAAAAGACTCAAAATTAGCGCTAATTTCTTCATGACATTCCATTATAATTATCAAGCTTCCAGTACCACGGAATGTGAACATACCGCGTACACTCATGGTACAATAGGCGACCTTATGCCGAGCACGGTTATTTTACACATTTTCACAAAAAAGTAATCAATCGACTACACAAAGTCGAGATGGAGTTAACAGTGAGCGTAAAAATTCATTACCAAAATACGCATTTCATCACCAGCGCACCCGATATTCGTCACCTGCCGGAAGACGAAGGTGTCGAAATTGCGTTTGCAGGACGCTCAAACGCTGGTAAATCGAGTGCACTTAACCGTCTAACTAATCAAAAAAGCTTAGCCAAGACATCAAAGACACCTGGTCGTACGCAATTAATCAACCTTTTCAAAGTAGAAGAAGGTTGTCACATTGTCGATCTACCTGGATACGGTTTTGCTCAAGTACCGGTAGAAATGAAAAACAAATGGCAGAAATCTTTGGGTGAATACCTACAGAAACGCGAGTGCCTAAAAGGCTTAGTGGTTCTAATGGACATTCGTCATCCAATGAAAGATCTCGACCAACAAATGATTTTCTGGGCCATCGATAGCCACATTCCTGTGCAAGTTTTGCTAACCAAAGCAGATAAACTAAAAAGTGGTGCACGCAAACAAACTCTACTGAAAGTTCGTAAGCAAGTAGAAACTTTCGGTGGTGACGTTTCTGTTGATGTGTTCTCCTCACTTAAAGGATTAGGTGTCGATCAGCTACGTGCAAAACTGGATACCTGGTTTGCACCAGCACTAGCGCACCTGATAGAAGAAGACGAACAAGAGACACCAGCGAGCGATGAAGAATAATTAACAATATTTGTTAAATTTCTTCGACACGGCCCTGCCATTTGGTGGGGCTTTTGTTTATCTGAACTAAATAACAGGCAATAAAAATCCCCGCCTTCCTGGCAGGGATAACGGGAGAGAAAAATTGGTAATTATTGTTATGTGACGAAGCATTGCTGAACTGAGATTCGATTTCAATAGGTTAAAAAGCGCTCTTGTTTCCTGTTTATCACCAAACATTCACTCCAAAAACACCCAATAGCATTACAATTCAGACAGTTAAGCCAAGCAAAGCTTCAAAAAGATGTAACTTAGTTTCCTTCAAGAAAAAATAATAGTGTGACTGGCGTAAATTTACAGGATGAATAACGCAATAAATTTGAAGGAAAAATCGAGATTTTGCAGTGACTTAGAAAGGTCAAAAAAGAAGGTTTTTGAAGGCTTACTTTAAGCTACTGATCCAAAAGAATAATTTTCTTTCGCCCAATAAAAAACGCCCCAGTCAAAAACTGACTGGGGCGGCTGAATCAGCCTAATCCAATAACGTGAAACAAAAGGTCTGAAAGATAGAACATCTTACCTCTGTACCCTACGAGTATTAATGTACAACAATTGGTCAGAATTGCAAAGAATTTTTGTAGTTTTTTTTCATGAAACTTTTATTAAGCAACATCAAAGTTAACTTTGCGCTAGCTTTTTTAATCTCAAAAAAAAGCCAGCGTTTGTGCGCTGGCTCATAATTAATTGGTTATTTTGGTCTAAAAATGACTAATGAGCTTGATCCCAGTTATCACCATGACCTGCTTCTGCAACCAACGGTACTTTTAGCTCTGCTGCAGATTCCATCAATTTCTGTACTTTACTTTCAATTTCGGACAATGATGACTCTTCAACTTCAAAGACCAATTCATCGTGTACTTGCATTAATAACTTCACACGACCATTGCCTTCTTCCTGAATCCACTGATCAACCAACAGCATCGCTTTCTTAATGATGTCCGCAGCCGTACCTTGCATTGGTGCGTTGATTGCCGCACGTTCAGCAGCTTTACGACGCATCCCGTTGCGCGATTTGATTTCTGGTAAATGCAAACGTCGACCAAAAATCGTTTCAACATACCCTTTATCTGCTGCCGTGCTGCGTGTGTCTTCCATGTACTGCATCACGCCTGGGTAACGTTCAAAGTATGTATCCATGTACGCTTGAGCCTCACCACGAGGAATGCCTAATTGCTTCGCCAAACCAAACGCACTCATGCCGTAAATAAGACCGAAATTAACCGCTTTCGCACGACGACGTTGCTCACTTGAAACGTCTTCAATAGAAACACCCATGATTTCTGCTGCGGTTGCCGCGTGGATATCTTTGCCATCACGGAATGCATCCAACAACGCTTGGTCGCCAGAAAGGTGCGCCATGATGCGTAGTTCGATTTGCGAGTAGTCGACCGCTAAGATTTTATGCCCTGATGGCGCGACAAACGCTTGACGAATACGACGGCCAGCTTCGTTACGAATTGGAATGTTCTGTAAGTTCGGATCAGTAGAAGATAGACGACCCGTTGCAGTCACTGCTTGGTGGTAAGAAGTATGCACACGTCCCGTCGATGGGTTGATCATCTTCGGCAGTTTGTCGGTGTAAGTTGATTTTAGCTTCGCCAAACCACGGTATTCCAAAATCAGTTTTGGTAGCGGGTAGTCTAGCGCGAGTTCTTGCAGAACTTCTTCATTCGTCGATGGTGTGCCTGATGGCGTTTTCTTCACAACCGGTAAACCCATTTTTTCAAATAGGATGGCTTGTAATTGCTTTGGAGAGTTCATATTAAACTCTTGCTCAGCAATTTCGTACGCTTTCTTTTCAAGCTCATCAAGGCGAGCGGTAATCTCGACCGACTGCGCACTTAGCTTCATTTCATCAATAAAGACCCCAGTGCGTTCAATGCGCGAAAGAACTGGCACTAACGGCATTTCAATCTCTTCGTAAACTGTCTTCAGGCTTTCATCCTGCTCGATATTAGCAAACAAGCGATTGTGCAGACGAAGGGTCACATCCGCATCTTCTGCCGCGTATGGCGATGCTTGTTCCAGTTCGATTTGGTTAAACATAAGCTGATTTTTGCCTTTACCTGCAATTTGCTCAAAAGAAATGCAGCTGTGCTGTAGGAAGCGAAGCGCCAAGCTGTCCATATCGTGTTTACCGCCGACACTGTTGTAGATATACGATTCCAACATCGTGTCGTGCTTGATACCTTTTAGCTCAATGTCGTAACGAGCGAGTACAGACGCATCATACTTTAAGTTTTGACCGACTTTTGCTTTCGCTGCATCTTCAAGAATTGGCTTCAGCTGTTCTAGTACCCAATCACGATCAAGCTGTTCAGGCGCATCTAAATAGTCATGTGCAACTGGCACATAAGCCGCAATACCTTCATCGACAGCGAATGACAAACCAACTAGATTCGCTAGCATGTAATCTAGGTTATCGGTCTCCGTATCAAATGCAAACAGCTCAGCCGTTTGAAGTTTATCTAGCCAAGCATTGAAGGTTTCTTTATCCAGAATTGTTTCATATTGGCTGCGATCGATTGTTACCGCAGAAGTTTCCATCTCGGCTTGAGAAGAAGAAGCTTGTGAAGATCCTGCAAGCTCTACGGCCTCCACAGATCCAGAACCGCCTTCAAGTAGTTCATTCAACCAAGATTTAAACGTCAGTTGGCCATACAGCTTCACTAATTCGTCTTTATTTGGTTCCGCTTTCAGCAATGATTCTGGCGTTTCCTCAAGCTCAACATCCAATTTGATGGTCGCGAGCTCATACGAAAGCATGGCATTTTCTTTGTTGTCGATGAGCTTTTTCGCCATGGTTTTAGAACCACGGAAACCAAGCCCTGCAATATCATCGAGGTTTTCATACAACTTCGTCAGACCACCAATACCTTGCAGTAGTGCGGTCGCTGTTTTATCACCGACACCCGGTACACCAGGAATGTTATCTACTTTATCGCCCATCAGTGCTAAGTAGTCGATGATCAACTCAGGTGGAATGCCAAACTTTTCAACCACACCTTCACGATCCATTACGACGTTCGTCATGGTGTTGATCAAGGTAATGTTATCATCCACTAGCTGCGCCATGTCTTTATCACCAGTACTGATCAATACAGGCATGCCCTTTTGTGATGCTTGGTATGCTAACGTACCGATGACGTCATCCGCCTCGACGCCAGGAACACAGATCAGCGGCAAACCCATTGCACGAATAACATTGTGTAATGGTTCAATTTGACAACGCAGGTCATCCGGCATTGGCGGACGATTAGCTTTGTATTCTGCATACATATCATCACGAAAGGTTTTTCCCTTTGCATCGAAAACCACCGCGATGCGCTCAGACGCAAACTGACGCATCATGCTGCGTAACATGTTCACGACGCCGTAAACGGCATTAGTTGGAATTTCACCATTGCTCATGGTGCCCGGGTAGGCGTGAAAAGCGCGATATAGGTAAGAAGAGCCGTCGATAAGGATCAACGGATTTTCAGGAATACTTGCCATAATTGTCTGTATCCAATTCAGTACTTGAGAGATCTGCCTAGGATGCCATGACTGCTGATCCGAATCTATCTTGTTCGCTCGATCTAGGTCGCGTAAATTTTTCCGACTTTATTCACGAAAACACCAACCCCTGTGGATAACTCTGTTTATAGAAATTATCCACTGGTTATCCAATAACAAAAAACACAAGAAAACATCGACTCAAACCATTGATTTATAATAACAAATTCGCACAACGGCGAGAAGATCAACGATCCTAAAATGATCATCGCATGTGGAAAAGATATTAATAGTGACGTCAAATAGAAATCGTAGAAAAGAAAAAAGCGACCCGAATGGGGTCGCCTAGCAGAAGTGGTAAAGCAAATTCTGTAAATAGAGCAGCTTAACCAAGAAGCTATAAATTACACTGGAAGCAATGTGAGCAATGTCGTGTCAAAAAGAATTCGTGCAAGTTCTCGGAAAAATGTTTCATCACTTCTCAACTTTCAGTTAATTAACTTCTGTTAATAAGTCACTCAACGTCCTTGTGAACTTTCCTCATTCCCTAAGACAGGTTTAATAATAATGATTCTCATTTCGTAGTCAACAGTTAAATGAGAAAAAATCTCATTTATTTTCACATTGCTTTAATGAAATGCACTCGAGATTCTCGAAGATTTACTTTTTCTTCAAACTTTTCAATTATATAGCCATTTCTTAATAACAAGCGAAGCATAGCCGGAAACTGGTTTCGAGATTTCACTTTTAATGTGTTGTAGCCTTGTTCTGCCACCCAATCCTCTTGAGCTTCCAAAAGCAGTTGTGCCACGCCTTCATTTCGAGCTTCAGGGACAACACCACCTAACCAGCTATAGAAAACACCATCCTCTAATTCGTAACCTATTTTGAAGCCGACAATCGTGCCATTTTTTTCTGCAACGAGGATTAAACTGTTTTTCTCTTCTAAACGTTGAGTCATGGAGTCTACCGTTTCTCCTTTCGAAAACTCGGTAACACGCGCCACAACTTGAAGTGCTTCTTCCAATGTGCCTTCACGAATCAGCATTGTCATTGTTCTCTTCTCCAAAATAAAAATACCCAAGCACCTTGGATTGTTACTGTTGTAATCCGCCTGAGGTTACTTGGGTATATACAGACGAACAACTCTTGTTGGTCTGGTATTTCTCACTGAGCGATAATTACTCTTCTGTCGCTTCCGGAGTACGATTTAGGTGTTGAGCAGTTTGTGCATTCTCTTCTGCCAACCACTCAGCAACGTCTTTCGCAAAGTACGTTAAGATGCCATCTGCACCTGCACGTTTGAAGCACAATAGTGATTCCATCACAATTTCACGCTCTTTGAGCCAGCCATTCATGATCGCCGCTTTATGCATCGCGTACTCGCCAGAGACTTGATAAGCAAATGTCGGTACTTGAAGTTCAGTTTTTACTCGGCGAACTACATCTAAGTATGGCATACCAGGTTTAACCATCACCATGTCCGCACCTTCATTGATGTCTAGCGCCACTTCGTGAATCGCTTCATCAATGTTTGCTGGGTCCATTTGGTAGTTTTTCTTGTTGCCGCCTTTTAGATTTGAAGAAGAGCCAACCGCATCACGGAATGGTCCGTAGTAGTTCGATGCGTACTTAGCCGAGTAAGCCATGATTTGAGTATGAATGTAGCCCGCGCTTTCTAATGCTTCGCGGATCTTACCAATTCGGCCATCCATCATGTCTGAAGGCGCGACTACGTCAGCTCCCGCTTCTGCATGAGACAAAGCCTGCTTAACCAATACTTCTGTGGTTTCATCATTCATTACGTAGCCATCTTCATCGATGATGCCGTCTTGGCCATGTGTCGTGAATGGGTCAAGTGCCACGTCTGTGATTACACCAATTTGAGGAATGTGTTCTTTAAGCGCTCGTACTGCTCGCTGAACCAAACCTTCTGGGTTGTAGGCTTCAGTAGCACATAAGCTTTTAGCGTCTTGGTTTACGACAGGGAAAAGCGCGATTGCTGGAACGCCTAGATTTGCAAGGTATTGTGCTTCTTCTAGCATTAAATCAATCGACAAACGCTCTACACCCGGCATGGACTCCACGCTCTCACGACGATCTTTACCCATAAGAATGAACATTGGGTAAATCAGATCATTAACAGAAAGTTGGTTCTCAGCCATCAAACGACGACTAAAATCGTGCTTACGTAAACGACGCATACGGCGTGCAGGGAA
This sequence comes from Vibrio sp. YT-19(2023), assembly GCF_033337395.1. Taxonomy (NCBI): domain Bacteria; kingdom Pseudomonadati; phylum Pseudomonadota; class Gammaproteobacteria; order Vibrionales; family Vibrionaceae; genus Vibrio; species Vibrio sp. YT-19(2023). Next base: position 91,083 of record NZ_JAWOQN010000015.1, read on the forward strand.
TGGACCTTGAATTGATACAGACACCATTTTCTCCTTGTCTGGACGGTTATGATGATCAAATCATCTGGTGAACAAAATCATATCACTCTTGATGCATGTTGCGAGTGACAATCTGGAAAAAGGTAATGAAAAAAACTGAAAATGACCCAGCACTCACACTCAAGTATACTTCGAATACGAAACCAACCATGAAGCACAGAGAGTAACGATGATCGATACCCACGCGCACATCTATGCTAGCGAATTTGATAACGACCGCGATGAAGTAGTACAACGCGCCTTAACGCAAGGCATTAATAAAATCCTGTTGCCAAACATCGATCTGGACTCGATTGAGCCCATGCTACAAACCGAAGCGGCGTATCCAGACGTGTGCCACTCAATGATGGGACTCCATCCTTGCTATGTGGATAACAACGTTGAGCAAACATTGGAAGTCATCCGCGGCTGGTTTGAGAAACACAAGTTTATTGCGGTGGGCGAAATTGGTATCGACCTGTATTGGGACAAAACCTATCGCGCTGAGCAAGAAATGGCGTTCGTAGCTCAACTTAACTGGGCAAAAGAGATGGATTTACCGGTCGTTATCCACACTCGTGATTCGATTGAAGAAACACTCACTTTGCTGCGACAAGAGCAAGATGGTCGTCTGCGTGGTGTATTCCACTGTTTTGGAGGCAGCTTAGAAGAAGCGCAAGCAATCAATGAGCTAGGCTTCCACTTAGGCTTAGGTGGCGTATCAACCTTTAAGAATGGCGGGATGGATAAAGTCATTCCACATTTGGATATGCAGTGGGTCATTTTAGAAACCGACTGTCCATATTTAGCGCCGGTGCCACACCGTGGTAAACGTAATGAACCAGCCTACACTTCTCTCGTTGCACAACGTGTTGCCGACTTGCGTGATGTCGACATCGCAACCATCGATGCCATAACGACTGAGAATGCCAAAACGCTGTTTAATATTTAATTCACGAGAATTGAAAAAAGCGACGAAATCAACGTCGCTTTTTTATCACCTAAACTATTGAATGAACGATTCAACCCGTTGAAATAGTAGAACAATCCATACAAAATTATTGATAAACATAATAATTAACTAGCAACTCTACTTACTTCTCATATCGTCACTTTACTTCGTCCGCTTTGCAAAACTGTCGACAACTCGACACATTATTTTTCTATACTGATTTACGCCCATTAATTAGCACAAATGTAAAACAGCATGAATATGGAAGTTGAAGTGTGTACACATGGTGCTTACTTACAACGCGTACCGCGCAGTTTTTTTCAAAAGCTGCTGGGCATCAAGGAAGTATACGTATGCACAAAATGTGGTTACGTCATGAAAGTTAAGTAATTAGCCCAAGAAAAAACCAACCGCAAAAAAAAAAGCGGCTCAATTGAGCCGCTTTTCACATCTAGATTAGCCTTATTCTTCGGTTTCCGCTTCTACTTCTTCGCTTCGACGAGTATAAAAACGCGCGAAGAACAAACCGACTTCAAACAATAAACACATCGGAATAGCGAGTAAGGTTTGCGAGATCATGTCTGGTGGCGTTAACACCATACCTACGACAAACGCAGCCACTATAATATAAGGACGTTTCTGTCTTAAATCTTCTGGTGTAGTGGCCCCAGTCCAACACAACAAAATAATCGCAACAGGCACCTCGAATGCGATACCAAACGCCATAAATAGCGCCAGCACAAAGTCGAGATAACTCGAGATATCAGTTGCAAACTCTACTCCACCAAGAGAGATGGCGGTAAAGAAGCCAAACACCAATGGAAATACCACGAAGTAGGCAAATGCCACTCCACAGTAGAACAATAGCGAACTAGAGAACAGCAATGGCATGATCAATCGACGTTCATGCTTGTACAAACCTGGCGCTACAAATGCCCACACTTGATACAAGATAAACGGCACCGCAATAAATACCGAAGCAATTAACGTCAGCTTAAGTGGCGTAAAAAAAGGTGACGCTACATCCGTAGCAATCATGGTCGCGCCTTCAGGTAGACGCTCTACTAAAGGTGCGGAAACAAACTCGTAAATGTGGTTAGAGAAATAAATTAGTCCAACAAACACGACCAACACTGCGAGGATTGAACGCAGTAGTCGGTTGCGAAGCTCCAACAAATGACTAATTAAAGGTTGTGTCTGCTCGACGGTAGACATGGCAAACCTCTTATTAAAAACCAGATCAAAAAGGAGCTACCAATCACTAGTAGCTCCTCCTAATGAGACTATTCGGCTTTCTTATCTGCCGCTGTAACCTTGCTCTCTTGCGCTTTCACGGCCTCTTCGACTGCTGGCTCTGTTTTTACAGGCTCAGCCTCTGAATCGGTGTTCTTTGCGTAAGGACGATTTACAGATTGCGCTGCCTTCTTCAACTCTTCAACTGAAGATTTCAACTCAGGGGACAAATCATCCATCCCCATTTGTTCTGCTTTGCGCAAGTTTTCTTGCAGCTCTTGGACTTTCAGCTCGTGTGACAATTCGTCTTTGACGCTATTTGCCATACTCTTAGCGGCACCGATAAAGCGAGACACGCTGCGAATAGCATGAGGCAAACGCTCCGGCCCAAGAACGACCAGACCAACAACAGATATTAATACCAGTTCCCAAAAACCGATATCAAACACGTTTTACGCCTGCTCTTTGTCTTTTTTCGTTTCAGGAGCAGCTTCTTTTTTCTGCTGCTCTTCTAGACTTTTTGGTTCGAAGTCTGCGTCTTTGTCATTTTTCGCAGGTTCATCTTCGCTCATCGCTTTTTTGAAGCCCTTAACGGCACCACCCAGATCGCCACCGATACCGCGTAGTTTCTTTGTTCCGAATAGCAATACAACAATTACAGCAATGATTAGAAGTTGCCAAACACTGATACCACCCATTCTCTTTACCTCGGGTCTTTAAACAAACAAAAATATTTCAAGAGTTTAACGTCTATTGACGATAAGCTCGCCAACTAAGCAGCCAAAATGTGACACCTGCGATACCGCAGGCCAACGAAAGCTGCTCAAAAGCATCGTTCACCAATATTGCCGAGCATACGACTAAAGTCGCGCCAACGCCAAACAAAAACTTTCCTGTCGCCTGCTGGCGCTTGCTCTGGCGATACCCTTGATAAAGCTGATCCATACGTTGATTCATCGCTTTACCTTGTTTCAGGCTATCGTAAAGTAGCTCTGGCAGTTCAGGTAATTTCTCTGCCCAAAATGGTGCGCGGTCTTTAATCGCATTCACTAGAGCTTGCGGCCCAACTTGATTCATCATCCATTCTTCCAGGAATGGTTTTGCGGTCTCCCACAAATCAAGTTGAGGATATAGCTGCCTACCAAGCCCTTCCACGTACAACAGCGTTTTTTGCAACAGTACAAGTTGTGGCTGAACCTCCATATTGAATCGACGTGCCGTGTTGAACAAATTCAACAACACATGACCAAAGGAGATTTCGCACAATGGCTTAGCAAAAATAGGCTCACACACAATGCGAATCGCGAACTCAAACTCATCGACATTGGTATCCGCAGGCACCCACCCTGAATCCACATGTAACTCCGCCACTCGGCGGTAGTCACGATTGAAAAACGCCAGGAAGTTTTCCGCCAGATAACGCTTGTCTTCGCTATTAAGTGTACCAACGATTCCGCAATCTAGCCCTATCCACATTGGGTTCTCTGGATGTTCGGGTTTGACGAACACATTACCCGGATGCATATCGGCATGGAAAAAGCTGTCTCGGAACACCTGAGTGAAGAACACACTCACACCGCGTTCCGCGAGCAATTTCATATTGGTGCCATTTGCTTTCAAGCCTTCAATATCAGAGACTTGAATGCCATATATTCGCTCAGAAACCATGACAGTTTCATTACTGAAGTCGGGAAAAACTTCAGGAACATACAATTCTTCGCTGCCCTCAAAGTTGCGGCGCAACTGAATGGCATTCGCCGCCTCACGTCGCAAGTCGAGTTCATCAAGCAGGGTTTTCTCGTACTCACGCACGACTTCAACTGGTTTTAAACGACGTGCTTCAGGCATCGCTCCGGCGACTATACGCGCCATTCGGTGCATCAGTTTTAGATCTGAATCAATGACTGGGCGAATATCTGGGCGGATAACCTTTAATACCACTTCTTGGTTAGTGTCTTTTATGCGCGCAGTATGTACCTGAGCAATCGACGCAGACGCGAGAGGCTTAATATCAAACTCGGTAAACCATTTTTCTAACGGACCACCTAATGCTTGCTCCATCTGCTTTTTTGCCAACTCGCCATCAAAAGGCGCGACTTGGTCTTGAAGTAAAGCTAGGGGATCAGCGATATGCGGAGGAAATAAGTCACGGCGCGTCGACATCATCTGACCGAACTTAATCCAAACCGGCCCCAGCTCTTGCAGTGCTAAACGCAGACGTTCACCGAGTGGTTTTTCTGGGTGCTTGTTCTTAATCCAAAACAAGCTTTTGCGCAGTAAAAGCGGAGCTTTGGTCAGTTGGTGATCGGGAAGCAGCTCATCTAAGCCGTATTCCAGTTGTACTTTGGCGATGTGGTATAAGCGCTTTAGTTCTGCTGGCGTCATGGTTTCTCCAATGCAGGCTTATCTGCATCCAGCTTATTCAGCAAAGCCGTTAAACGAGCTTCAATGCGAGAAGCCTGGCTGCGAACCTCATCAACTTGGTCGCAGAAATAGGCCACTTCTAACGGAGCGGGAGCCAGTTTCCATTCTTCAGTCACTACTTGCGCAAGATGACGCTGGTGTTTTTCTGCTTGAGACGCAAGAAAGTTGCCGATGTTTTTTGAACCTTGCACAAAGGTATGTGCGGCGACATCGCCAGTCACGCGAGACAACCACTCTTCAACATCTGGTTTGCAATCCACCATCAACTGAGAGAATTTCTGCGCCAATTGAATATCGCCTTCGAGTTCAAGTTTATCTTGTTTAATAAGACGAGTGATGTTGGCCTGATCGCGCAGCTCTGGTAACACACTCAAGTTGAGCGATAGATAGCAGTTAGGCTGCCCTTCGTAATGACCGAGCACATCAATTTGCTGACTAAAAACGAATGTCAGTGTTTTATTGATCTCTTTCAGGTGAACTTGAATAACTTGACCTTTTAGACGCGCTAAACGACGGCCCAATGCAGGGTCGTCTTTGATCAGTGTATTCAGTGACGTTTCAATCACAGCGGTGATAAGTGGTTCAAATGGCATGCCGTTAACCCTTAGAATTTATAACCGCGATGCAAAGCCACAATACCACCAGTTAAGTTGTAGTATTTGGTGTTTTCAAAACCTGCTTCTTGCATCATGCCTTCCAGCGTTTCTTGGTCTGGATGCATACGGATTGACTCCGCTAGGTAGCGGTAACTCTCTGAGTCATTCGCAACTAGCTCACCGATTCTCGGCAACAAGTGGAATGAATATGCGTCGTATACTTTCGATAACGGCTCTAGCACTGGTTTTGAAAATTCCAACACCAATAGACGGCCGCCTGGCTTCAGTACGCGGAACATTGAACGAAGCGCTTTGTCTTTGTCAGTCACATTACGCAAACAAAAACTGATGGTGATGACATCAAAATAATCATCTGGGAACGGCAGTTCTTCTGCGTTGGCTTGAACGTAATGCACGTTACCCACAATACCGTTGTCACGCAGTTTATCGCGACCAACGTTAAGCATTGAGTTATTGATATCGGCAAGGATGACATGGCCTTCATCGCCAACAATGCGCGAGAATTTCGCCGTCAAATCACCCGTACCACCACCTAGGTCAAGAATACGTTGGCCAGGGCGAGCGCCACTACAATCGATAGTGAAGCGCTTCCAAAGGCGGTGAATACCACCTGACATCAGGTCATTCATGATGTCGTATTTTGTTGCCACGGAGTGGAATACTTCGGCAACCTTAGTCACTTTTTCGTCTTTTGCCACTGTAGAGAAACCAAAGTGAGTGGTTTCATTCTCTAACGCTGTATTGGATTGCAAACTTGTGTCCGTCATTCTAATTCCTCTTAGGCAGCGCTTTCCTCTACGGGGCGTTTGTTGACAAATAAAATCGCCCACTGCACTGCGGGCGATTAGTTTACTTTATCCTCAGCCGGATGTCTTTCTACTAACGGGTCATTTTCTGAAAATGCATCACTCTGCGCTAACTGCGCGAGGTCGGAAGAAATCGGTCGTTTAATTTCAACTCCCAAGTGTTTAAAGCTTTCGGCTTGGCGAATCACATTTCCGCGCCCTGTGGCAAGCTTGTTCATCGCACCTTGATAGCTTTGATTCGCCTTATCCAGCGCACCGCCGAGCCCCTCCATGTCGTCTACAAACAATCGTAATTTGTCGTAGAGTTTTGTCGCACGCTGCGCAATCATTTTGGCGTTTTCATTTTGGCGTTCATTGCGCCATAGATTATCAATGGTGCGCAGTGCCACCAGCAACGTTGTTGGGCTCACCAAAATGATGTTTTGCTCCATCGCGTCTTTAATCAAGCTCGGATCGGCTTGAATCGCGACTTGGAACGCCGGCTCAACCGGAATAAACATCAGTACATAGTCCAAACTCTGAATACCTTTGAGTTTGTGGTAGTCCTTCATGCTTAACCCTTTGATATGTGCACGTAGAGCAGCTAAGTGCGCATTCAAAGCCTGATCGCGCTCAGCATCAGTTTCGGCGTTGAAGTAGCGCTCATAGGCAACCAACGCCATTTTGGAATCTACAACCACTTGTTTGTTCTGTGGGAGATGAACAATGACATCAGGTTGGTAACGCTTGCCTGCTTCATTTTGTAAGTTCACCTGAGTCTGATATTCGTGCCCTTCACGCAAGCCAGATTCGGCAAGTACCCTAGCGAGCACCACTTCGCCCCAGTTACCTTGTTGTTTGTTGTCCCCTTTCAACGCTTGGGTCAAATTAACTGCTTCGCGCGTCATTTGCTCGTTCAAACGTTGCAGGTTTTTCAGCTCATGCACTAAGGTATGGCGCTCTTTAGCTTCTTGGCTAAAGCTGTCATTAACGTGCTTTTTGAACCCTTCTAACTGTTCTCTAAGCGGTGACAACAAGCCTTCTAAACTCTGACGGTTTTGCAAATCGACCTTCGCGGTTTTTTCTTCAAACAGTTGATTTGCCAAGTGCTCAAATTGTTGTTTCAAGCGTGCTTCCGCTTGTTCTAAAATTTGCAGTTTTTCTGCATTGGCTTGGTTAATTTGCTCATGGCGAGCTTGCTGTTCACGCAGTTGCGTTTCTAGACGTGATTTGTGTTCACGCATTTGACCAAGCTCATCGAAGTATTGCTGGCGCTCTTGCTTTACGGCCTCGAAGTAACGCAGTTTTTCCATAGCTGCCATCAGCTTTCCGTGCGTTTGACGCACTTCAAACGCGGCTTTATCGCGCTCATCATCTAATTCATCCAACTCTTGCTGGGCATCGGCAAGGCTTTGCTTGACCTGTTCAAGTTGCTGTTGATGAAGCTGTTTTTCTGAAACAAGTTGTTGCTCGAGAAGCTGAGTTTGGGTGATAAAACGCTGTTTCACCCACCAACCGGCAGCGACACCACTAAGCGTGGCAGCACAAAGAGAAGAGAGAATGAGAGATTGGTACTCAAGAATCCATTGCATAATAGCGAGTTAGCCTGTGTTTTGTATCTATAACAATGGTATTTAGACACTGGATAAATGTCCAGTTTGTTGGATGAAAAATCCTCGCATACACTAGGCCTTCCTATAATATTCTTTCTTCCGCTCAAATTATCCAAACCGAGCGGCACATCATCACGCAGAGGCATCATGAACGAGCGTCGCGCCCTAGGATTTGGGCTCTCAGCAGTATTACTTTGGTCTACCGTTGCAACCGCATTTAAACTCACGTTGGCAGAATTTACGCCGATTCAAATGCTATGTATTGCCAGCATCATCTCTGCGATTGCGCTAACAGTAATCTGTGGTGTGCAAGGTAAACTGGGCCAGCTAAGCGCTACATTTTTCTCAAACCCTTGGTATTACCTACTGCTTGGGTTGATTAACCCTTTGGCGTATTACGTTATTCTGTTCAAAGCATATGACTTGCTGCCCGCATCTCAGGCTCAAGCGATCAACTACAGCTGGGCCATCACCTTAACGCTAATGGCTGCTGTTTTCTTAGGACAAAAGATCCGTGGTAAGGACTGGCTAGCTTGTGGTTTTAGTTATGTCGGCGTGATAGTGATTGCCACACAAGGCAATCTTTTAGGCATGGAATTTGAGAGCCCGTTGGGTGTTGGTCTTGCGCTGCTATCAACGCTGCTGTGGGCCGGTTACTGGATTTTAAATACCAAAAATAAGGCCGACCCTGTGGTTGGCGTTCTGCTCGGCTTTTTGGTCGCTATTCCATTCGCCATTGGTTTAAGTCTTTATGAAGGTGCGAGCTTGCAGGCAATCTCAATTAAAGGCTGGGCAGCGGTGACGTATGTCGGATTGTTTGAAATGGGGATCACTTTCGTTTTGTGGCTGAGCGCACTCAAATCAACGCAAAACACCGCGCGTATCAGTAATCTGATCTTTGCTTCTCCATTTATCTCACTCATGTTGTTAGCTACCATCATCGGCGAAGAAATTCATCCTTCAACCTTGATTGGCCTGGTATTGATCATCAGTGGCTTAGTCATTCAGCAAGTCTCATGGGGCAAGAAAACCAAAGCGGTAAACGCTTCTTAATCACCTATCAAAAGCCCTAAAAAACGATGCAATAAGTTGGATAAAAAAGAGATATAGATAACATTTTAATGATAGAAAGCACTTTACGCTGCTAGGATTTAGCTACGCGTTGGATACGATACTCACAAAGCCCAATAGCTTACGCTAGATTCTAATATAATTACCTTTGGGCGATTTAGGACTCGTTATTAATTATGTTTCGCTTCGCTATTCCTTCGCCTTTGATGGCAGACTGGCAACACGTTCTGCGACAATGCTGTGATGTAACTCAAGCTCAGGGACAGCTTTATACTCTGAGCGATACTCAGCAGTGGCTATCGACTGAGGTGTCCACCTCAACCCAAAATCATCGTGCTATCGTCGATGTGATAACGCAAGTTGTCGATCACTTTACGCCGACAGATTTTACAGTTAGCCATACCCCCTTTGAAGAGCAAACCTTGAGCATAGGACCGATTTGGCTACCAAATGGCGAATTGCTTGCCGTACTGACACTGACTCACCCTAATGATCAATCAACAGTTGTTTCGGCATGGCTAAGCGCAATGGCGGGGCGGATCAGCTTTGATATCAACTTGCACTGTCCGCAAGAACAAACGCGACATCAAAGCGCGGAAATAAAGCCAACACCAACACTACAAGAGTTTATCGACTGCCTTGAAGACCACGTATGGATAAAAGGCATGGATGGTCTTTATTCGATGACCAACCGAAGCGTAGAAAATGCGTGGCAAAAAACCAACAGTGAAATCATTGGAAAAGACGATTTTGCTCTGTTTAGCCATGAACGTGCGGAAAAATTCATTGATGCCGATAAATTGGTGGTAGCCACGGGCACGCAAAATATTGTTGAAGAATGCCGTCAAATTGATGAAAACAATAACCCCACTTGGCTAGAAACCATTAAGTCTCCTGTCCGTGATCATGCGGGAAACTTAATCGGCATTCTGGGGATGACACGTAACATCACCCGCCGAAAAATGGTAGAAACGCAGCTCTCCTTAGCGTCCCAAATTTTCAACAATTCGCAAGAAGGCATGGTCATTACAGACCGCAATGCCAACATCATTGATGTAAACACGGCTTTTACCCAAATTACAGGTTACCGCTCTGAAGAGGTGATAGGAAAAAACCCACGAATTCTGCGCTCAGGTCATCATGATCAAGGTTTCTATCAACAGTTGTGGCATCAACTCGAAAACAAAGGCCAATGGAAAGGCGAATTCATCAACAGAAAGAAAGATGGCAGCATTTATCCGCAATTAGCGACCATTAGCGCCGTAATGGACGATAAAAACCACCTTATTAACTACATTTGTGTGTTTGAAGATATCTCTGTGCGTAAGGCACACGAAGAAAAGCTGCAGCGCATGGCTTTTTACGATCCATTAACCAATCTACCTAATCGCACCCATTTACTCAGCTTACTCGAGCAACACATCGAAACCGGACACAAAAACCAGCAGACGTTTGCCACCCTATTCTTAGATATCGACCATTTCAAACACATCAACGATAGTATGGGCCACTTCTGTGGTGACCAACTGCTGTCTAAGTTAGCGATTCGTCTGCAAGATGTGCTTCACCTCAATGCGCATGTGGCTCGCATTGGCGGCGATGAATTTGTGATTATTTTGCCAGACATCCATAGTGATGTTGCCTTACTGGAAACCGTCGGCGATATTCTAAGCGTATTCCAGCAACCATTCGACTTGGCAAACCACGACTCACTTCGTGTCTCGACAAGTATTGGTATTGCCTTGTACCCAAGAGACGGTCAAGACAGTGAAACCTTACTGAAAAACGCAGACACCGCGATGTACTTAGCAAAGAAAAATGGACGCAACGGCTACGCGTTTTACTCACCGGATTTGACCGATAAATCCGTATCCCATGTACGCATTCAATCCGCTTTGCATCAAGCAATAGAAAAACAACAACTCCGGTTAGAATTCCAACCGCAATACAATTTGGAACAAAATACGATTGTCGGCGTGGAAGCTTTATTACGCTGGCAGCATCCAGAGTTTGGCCTTGTACCACCAGCAGACTTTATTCCAATTGCAGAAAAAACAGGGCTGATTCAAAGCATTGGTGAGTGGGTGTTACAACAAGCCTGTTTGCAAGGTAATGCTTGGCTGGACCAAGGCATCGAGTTTGGCAAAATCGCCGTCAATGTTTCTGCGTTGCAGCTTCAGCAGTCAAATTTCATTCAGCGATTAAGTACTATCCTCGATAACACCGGATACCCTGCCCAACGGTTAGATTTGGAGATCACAGAGAGCTTTTTACTAATCGACCCTCAACAAGCCATTGCATCGTTAAATCAATTACGAGAACTGGGTATTGAGATTTCTCTGGATGACTTTGGAACTGGCTATTCGTCTTTGTCTTACTTGAAAGGTTTGCCAATCAACAAACTGAAAATTGACCGCTCATTTGTCAGTGATGTCCCAAGTAATAGCGACAGCAACGCGATTGTGAATGCCATTATTGCCATGGGAAAAACGCTGTCGTTGAAAGTCGTCGCGGAAGGGATAGAAACTCGGGAACAAGCCGATTATTTATTCGAAAAAGGCTGTATTTATGGTCAGGGATATTTATTTAGTCAGCCAGTGAGCGCTGAAAAACTGTTTCGTTGAACCAGCTTGCTCCTCAAGTCACTCTCGCGGTGCCACGTCCGCGGAGGTGATTTGTTTTGCTTGATTTTGGGTTGATTGGCATAGCTCTAGACGATCAACCAAAATATTGATACAAACCAGCAACGGCACACCGATCAATAGTCCCATTCCGCCCCAAAGCCAGCCCCAAAAAACAAGCCAAACAAAAATCACTAACGGGTTTAAGTTAAACCTTTTCCCCAATAGTGTTGGTGTAACAAACTGACTTTCAATCAAATTGAGCAGTAAATAGATAGACACCACCGTCAGCATAAAACTGACCGACTCCAACTGAAGATAAGCAACAAAGCCAAAGCTCACCATGGATATGACAGGGCCGAGGTACGGCGCAAAATTCATCACGCCTGCAAATGCGCCCCATAGAAATGGATCTTCAAGGCCTAGAACAAAAAACACGGCCCCAACACTCAACCCCAGCCCCGCATTCACTAAAGTGATGGTGCCAATGTATCGAGATAGGTCTTTCTGTAGCGCTTTGACCAATTCAATCGCTTGGCGCTGTTTGGCGAACCCATGTAAGTAAGACACTGACTTTCGAAATAAGCTTCGTCCATGATTGAGCATAAAGTAAACCATAAACAGCACGATCATCGCTTGTGTCAAAATCGTCGGCGTAGTGGTCGCGAGCGTTTTTACCAAAGAAAATACGGTGTTGTTCCCGACCTCATCCATACTCATATCGTTGGCGATATTCAATGGAGTATTAAGGTGATCAGCCGAAGCTTTAGTAACTTCGCTTACTTCTTGCGACACATTTTTCACGATACTGGGCAGCTCAGACCACCATTGCTTGGCGGGCTCCGACATGGCGGCAAGACCAATAATTGAGGCGCCAACTAGAAATGACAGCGTCAACACGACGGTAATAGCACGTGGTAAGCCTTTGTCTTCAAGATAATTAATGAAAGGGCTGCACAGCAGAGAAATAAAGGTGCTAAGCACAATAGGTAACAATATTGGCTTGGCAAAATACAGCCCTGGGACGAGTAACAGGACGAGAAGCGTTGCACCAATCGCAGTGTTGGCAGGAATGTTCAATTTCGCTGTCATAATAAGCTCAGAATCGGTAAGAAAACTTTGCGGTGAAATCCGCTATTAGAGTGGTTCGCCCTCTGTCGTCGCAGCGTTGCTTACTTGTGTTGCTGCATTTCCATTTTGCTCCGCACCTGACTCATCCAGAGAAGCTGCCGCGACCGGCTTTGTGAGCGAATCGGTAATATCAGACACGCTGCTAACCAATAGCCCCATCGACGAAATAGAAGAAGTCAGTCGAGACAATCGATCTGCTTTTGCTGCGGTAACGGCAACGACAGCACTAATGCCTAATGTCGTCCAAGGGTTTTCTCTCACAAACTTCTTGGTGGTAAACGTGAACATTTCCATCGACAAACAACATTGCTCTAGAGATACTTTACCTTCCATCCGCTTGATCCGCATGGCTCGATTGAGCTTTTGTAGCGAGCGCATCCCACCCCTCCTGTAATTGTTCTGTCGTATTTTTGAATCCAAGAAATCCAACTAAACGCTTCTGCCACCAGGCTAAAGCAAATAATGCCAAGCCTAATGATGTGATAAATACACCCACGGCAACATATACGTTGGCAGTTAACTGATAAGCCACCACCCCAGAGGCAAGGCACAAACTGAATACGAACAATACCGACAATAGGGTAAAAACAACGGTACACAGCAAAATTTGACGCACTGCGGACACGTTAACTTTCATCTCCAAGAGGAACAAATCCAACGTTGAACCTGACCATGCTTTTAGCGATTTCGTCAGTTGGTCCAATTGCGCAAGAATGCTGCTCAAACCATTAATGGTTTGTTGGATATCCTGTTCTTCTGCCCCATCAGGGGCTCGGCCGCTGTCTGAAGCCGCCGAGCCTGATTGCTGATTGGTAACTTGCCCTGAGTTATTCATGTGAAGCCTCGCCTTTCTGTTGTGTGGCTTAATCCTTGGTGACCACTATTATTTGATCAGCTTCGAAACCGCCCAACCAGCAAGGAAGGCACAGCCTATGCTCAGCAATGGGCGCTCCTTGATTACATTTTCTGCCGACTTAGTCGCCTGCTGAACTTGCTGCGCACCTACATCCAGCTTCTCTTTGGCTTGGTCTTTCATCGCGCCAACAGCTTCCGTCGTGGCTTGCTCCGCTAAGTGATATGCTTCTTCTAACTGCTCTTGAGGTTTTACTGTGCTTTCTTTTGTAGTAGCCATAACTAGCCTCCATTAATGAGTTGAGTAGTGAATCAAGTGAAACAATGTTTGACCTCACTTACTCCCTACAAAGCCATATCCATGCCAGAATTTTAAGTTATTGTTTTTTATTGGTTTTATTTTTGTTTCGATAAAAAGCCGTATCTGTACGTGTAATTCTTTCCAGGCTTTCCCCGCCATTCTTGTAATTTTTTCTTAGCGCCTTACCGACTGTTAGCAATTTATTGCAAAACAAGACATTAAGTCACTGATTAATAAGACTTAAAACTCATTGGCATACAACCTGCAATTGAAGATGAACATCGTGTTTGTATTCCATACGCTCAAACACCCCTATCACCAGTAAATAAGGAGTGGCATATGAAAAATGAAAACATCGCCTCAATCATTGAGCTTATCGAAAGCGGAAATGAAATTTACAACAAGGCCATCGAGAACATCGACAACACTTCTTTGAATAATGTGTTGGTAGAACTGCTCAGAGTACGTGAGCGTGCAGTCATTGAGCTCACTCCCTACTCTCTAGCAAGTAACAATGAAGAATCTGCCGACGACACTCCAGTTTCCTACACCATCAAGGCGCGTGAGGTCTACAGCGACGTGATGAAGGAAGTGTCCTCTGACAAAGAGTCTATGTATTTAGAACAGCTTGAAGGTGTCGAAAGCAAGGTACTCAAAGAGATTGAGAATTTGATTACTTCCCACCCAGAGCAGGCGGATAACTCGGTTCTGCTGAAAGTTCGTAGCGATATAAAAAGCTGCAAAGAAAAACTCAGCAGCATCAGCCTTATTAGCTAAAACTTGGTGGTCGCCTTTGCAATAAAGCTCGGTATTGATCAAAGAAATGGCCAACTTGCTTTGGCCATTTCTGACAAGCCCACAGGCGCATTAACATAACCATCACGAGAAATGTCCCACGACAATAGTCATAAATAAAGAGGTCACTATGACATTGGATAACAATCGAGTAAGGGAGCTACTCGTAAAAATGACACACCATCGCCAAACGTGTTTGCCTCTCGTTAACCCGCAATCACATATGACACTCGCAAGAGCGGCATATCGATTCGTGAAAATAGAAAAAGTGATGATCAAAAAGATGGCGAAGCTGTTCTTCGATCAAGATGGTGAAAAATTCATTGCAGAAAATGCCACCGAATACGGCGTTGCCGAGTTAGGCAATTACAAAGAAATGCATTTTATGAATAAATTACTGTTAGATGATTTAAAAGCCCTGCTTAGAGCCATTGACGACACCAACTTAACCGCACTTGTTTCTTATTGGTTAGCTGCTTTACAAGTTGAAAACGATGAAATTGAAAAGCACTTACCTCAGGGTGAGTAATTATACTCGCCCTTCTTTCTTTCACTTTGTTTAAACCACATCCCCAATCAACCTAGTAAAAGGTGCAGATAGAAAAAAAGCCGCTGCATCTACGCAGCGACCTTAATAGCCTTTTTACGACGCACACCAAATCATCAAACAACACAGAAAAAGCGCCATGTAGAATACGAAGCAAATGGCGCGTTATCCGCGGATTATCTGTGTTAAAGCGAAGCTGATTTACGTCTCTGGCTTGGAACAAATACGTTCAATGACTTTGGACGCAGCTTGATTGCCAGTTGCTCATCAGAATACAGTTCACCATCAATCACATACTCAATCGGTTTATTCGCAGAAATAGTGACGCTCTGAGCCGTCGCGTATTGAAAATGTGTCGATTCTTCCTGTGCGCCTACGCTCGTTAATGTCAGATCCGACAATGCGATAAGACGTCCGCCTAAAGACTCGGTGTTATCTAAATATGTGATATGCAGCTTGCCATCATCAGGCTGCGGCGCATCACCACCTTGGGCAAGCAACGTACTAAATGGAGCGATATTCGCAACGACAAAACTATGGACTTCAAGCGTTTGTGTATTCTTGTCGTGGTTTCCATCTTCAGTTGGAGCGTCTAACGATACGGTTAAAGCTTGCGTTTCTTCCGCCACTACAGCATTAAAAAAGCCGGTGAGGTAAGCGAGTTGTCCAAAAACATTTTTCTCTTCTCGCTGAGCGTGCTCGATCATTTTCTGTTCTAGCCCAATGCCTAAGACCAATAAAATAAGCCGCTGATTACAGTCCGCAGTATCAATACGTTGGCAGTGTCCGCCAAGCAACGCTTCACACGCTTTTTCGACCGGTGAGAATTTGGCGCCAACGCCATAGAGCACATGACATAACGCATTGGCAGTTCCGAGCGGAACAATACCGAGTTTTAGGTCGGTATCCACCAATTGGCTAGCCACCTCTGTTACTGTGCCATCGCCACCAGCTACGATGATTTGCTTAGCTCCACTTTCTTTTGCCTGTTGTGTTAGCTGCTCGGCGCTGAGGTTTGTGGTGGTTTGATGAATACTCAAGCGATATTTTTTGGTTAGCTCACGAATCAAGTGCTGTTCGTTTTCCTCCCATTTGCCGCCACCTGAAACAGGGTTAACCACCATCCAAGTGGATTGATCCAGCCCCAGTACGCCTTTTTCACTGATCGCTCGTAACGTCCTAATCTGTAATTTATTTAATCTCGCGGTACTACGTACGTCATTGATTTTTTTCATCACAGATTCAACCGTCAGTGACGGGTCTTTGCTCAGTAAATACGCCGCCACAACAAACACTGAACGACCACGCCCTAACGCACAATGCACAACCACAGCCCGCGAGCACGAGATTTGAGTATCAATCCAGTTAAT
This sequence comes from Vibrio sp. YT-19(2023), assembly GCF_033337395.1. Classification (NCBI taxonomy): domain Bacteria; kingdom Pseudomonadati; phylum Pseudomonadota; class Gammaproteobacteria; order Vibrionales; family Vibrionaceae; genus Vibrio; species Vibrio sp. YT-19(2023). The sequence goes on from NZ_JAWOQN010000015.1 coordinate 107,413, forward strand.
CGCATGGCGAAGGCGCTCTAGCGTTGGGGCTTTGTGGTCGAGTACCGGAATCGAAAGGTAATGAAACTGCTTGTCGGTCATCGCACTTTCAAGGCCTGCAAATTCTGCGGTGACATCGACAATACAAGAGATCTCATTGGATTCGAGAAAATCTAAGTCACTCTGAAACAAACGGCGAGATAGGTATAAATTGTCGCTGACTTTTTGGATTGGAGGCACAGTATCACGCCGTCTTTCCCAGGCGTTATACGCTCTAGCCCCCAATAAAAATGGAATGAATGCCCAGCGAATCCACCTGACAATCTTGCCATCTTGGTTTTTTCTAAAAATAGAGGGAATGTCGAATACGTAGGCTACGCTGACCAACGCTAAAGAAAGAGATATCCACAAGAACAGCAGACTAACGATAATTTGAGGCGTATAGATAGCGGCCAATAAACTGATCAGAGCGCCAAGAATATAATATTTGATGATAAACATTCGCTCTCCTTGCCTTCAGCGAGTGCACTTTTTAGTGGAAGTTAGAATACGCGGGGGATTGAGCTTGGATACATGAACTTGAGTAAACGCCTTGATTGAGTGCCTTCCCGTGCCGAAATGGCACGAAAAGGTCCAACACTCTACCTAGCTTGCCATCTCTTCAACATAACCATCCGCTAGTTTCATTTTCTGCTTATCGGTCATTACCTTACCGGCTAACTGGAAGAAACGCTGCTCTTCTTCCTCAAGATGGTGCAACACTTTGTGACGCAAGGTTTTCATTAGGTTGAGCCACGCTGGCGAGCTCATATCGGTTGCATCAAGCTGTGCAATCACTTTATCAATTTCATGATGCTCTGCGATGCCATGGCGAGTGAGATCAATGGTCTTATCGCTATCTATTAAAGGCGCGTAGAAAAATCGCTCTTCTGCCGCTGCGTGCTGTTCGAGTTCCTCTTTAAGGTTGTGGTAAAACTCTTCACGAGCGGGGGAATCTCCAGACGTTTCCATCAGAGCATCGAGTAAAAGGCGCTGCTTTTCATGACTCTCTTTCAGTACATCAAATATGTTTTTCATCTTTGACTCCTTATCTGATTGTAAACAATTGGGACAAAAGGAAGGGCGGTGATTGACCGCCCCTCTCTTACATAGCTATGCGTAAAAACCTAACCTGATTCGGCTAACAATCTTGGTCTTCAGCGTTTAGGTTTTCTTTAATGTTTTCACATTCATCTTCAATCGCATTTTGGGTTTCTTCGGCGGCTTCATCTATCTTTTTGCCGGCCTGTTCCATTGGCCCTTCTTCACTACAAGCTGCCAACGCAAACACCAAACCGAATACTGCGGCGATACGGTAAATAAATGACGTAAGTCGCATGGAATCTCCTATCTATTTACGTTTTTTCTTCCCAGCAGAACAATCACTATTGATACAATTAATGACAATAGGAATAGGTAAAATATCACTTGCGCGATAGAGGCAGCAGCTCCTGCAATACCGGTAAAGCCTAATAGTGCAGAAATTAGTGCCAGTGCCAGAAAAATAAACATCCAACGAACCATAGTGTTACCTCCTAATAAAAGTGGGTTAAATCACTCGGCTCGCTATTATTGAACCACTTCTAGCTTATCAATCACCTTATTTACGTCATTGGTGTTATTTGCAATTGAAATTGCAAGATCATGCTCCGCATCTGAATTAACTTTACCTGCCAACGTTACCGTTTTGCGTTCTGTCGTTACATCAATATCCGTACCACTCACATTGGTATCCATTAGTAGGCGCGTTTTAACTATAGTCGTGATTTTAGAATCGGTCAGTGTAGCTAAAGCTTCTGAATCAGTTTCTTTCTTGCCTTCATTCACTACTGACAATTCGTTGTTTACTTTTTTCACACCATCAAGACCAGTAACAAGCTCTTCGGCAAGTGATTTTTCAAGATCATTGTTTACCGAACCAGAAAGGGTAACGACCTGATTCTCTACATCGGTATTGATATCAAAAGAGTTGAGATTGCTGTTTAGCAGTAGTGTGGTTTCAGCTTTACCATCTAGCCAAGCGTCCATGGATTCTTTTTCCCATTTATCACTCGCTAAGACTGCTGTAGATGAAGTAGCAAGAACTGACGTAAGTACAATTTTAGCTGCGATGTTATTCATGGTAATTCTCCTTTATTGACGTTGCACTTCCCTAGGAGCAAACCATGTGCCAACTTTATAACTCATTGTTTTTAATTGACTAATAAAGGAAAGAGGTAAAAATGAGATGAGCAATAAAGTATAAGCATGAATTATTTACACGTAAAAAATGTAATTTTTAATCGGTGATAAAGCCTCCGTCACTTGTGCCTAAATAACCTGATAAAACAGAAAGGCTATTTCCCCAGAATCAATTAATAGCAAACTTATTATTTTAAAAATAAAAATCTGAACAAAAGGAAATATCTACTGATGGCTCTCACCGATATATATCAAAAAGGGGCTAACAACATAAAAATACCGAACAAATCCTTAAATCTATGCTGACAATATTTTGTCTTGTGAAGTGAGAATAATCCACGTACATTGTTTCTGTCATAGTAAAGAGGACATTTCTATGTCGATGCCAAGCCTGTTTCTAAGAATACAAGATCCATCACTTAAAAATGCCATCGCTTCTTGCCAGGAACTGAACAAATTTCGTCTGCATGACATCGATGCCGCAGACCAATGGATTGAAGATTTCCTACAACTCAAACCGGAAGTTGCGATTGTTGAAGTCGCCCACTTTACTAGTGCAGATTATCAACGTCTTTCTAATATCGAAGACATCTACGATATGGACTTGATCATCATTAGCTCTGGCGCTCCAAACGAGAACTTGGATAAGCTGATGAACTTGGGTGCTATTTTTCACTACAGAAAGCCCGTTGATATTGCCATTCTGACGGACACCCTGAGTGAAGTCAGCCAGTACTATCAACACAAACAAGATCAAGGGCGTAAAGTGTCCACCAGCGATCTTGACCAATTTGGTCTTTTGGTCGGCTCTTCCTCTCCGATGCATCAGCTCTATCGTATGATCAGGCGCGTTGCTAAAACAGAAGCCAACGTCCTTATTGTCGGTGAAAGTGGATCAGGCAAAGAACTGGTGGCGCAGACCATCCACTTAGCGAGTGAGCGTAAACAGCAGCCCTTTATAGCGATTAACTGTGGTGCCATTAGCCCTGAATTGGTTGATAGTGAACTGTTTGGCCATGAGAAAGGCGCTTTTACCGGAGCAAATAAAACTCACCAAGGTGTATTTAAGCAGGCAGAGGGCGGCACCCTATTTTTAGATGAAATCACCGAGATGCCTATCGAGCATCAAGTGAAGCTATTGCGGGTGCTAGAAACCGGAGAGTATCGCCCAGTTGGCAGTAATACAGTTCATATCGCTAATACTCGCATCATTGCTGCTACAAACCGTGATCCTAAAATCGCCATTGAGGAGCAGTTCCTGCGTGAAGATCTGTTTTTCCGCTTATCGCATTTCCCATTAACGATACCGCCACTGCGAGAACGAGGCGGTGATATCGTCGGTCTGGCCAAGCACTTTATTGCGCACCGCAACGCCAATGAGGCAAAAACCAAAACGATTCTTGACTCTGCGATCCAAAAAATCGCTGCACACGACTGGCCAGGTAATGTCCGTGAGCTCAAACACACGATCGAGCGTGCATTTATTTTGGCTGATGACACCATCCGAGATGAACACCTGATCTTCGACACACCACCATTGGAAACAGGCACCAGCATCGAAGACCTTGTTCCGGCGGGCGTTTCGCTAGAAGAGCTAGAAAAAGCCGCCATTCTCAATACCCTTGAAGAGAATCAAGGCAATAAAACGGAATCAGCGCAGGAGTTAGGCATTAGCGTGAAAACGCTCTATAACAAACTCGAAAAGTATCAAGACGAGTAACTCGCTATGGGAATACAAAAAGAGTACTGAATAAAACTCAGTGCTCTTTTTGTATCTTATCTTTTATGCAGTTAGGCTGCGTTTGGTGTTTGATTAAACCCACTGCCCCGCAACAAAACCGCTCGACCAGCACCACTGAAAATTGTAGCCCCCTAGCCAACCAGTCACATCCATCACCTCACCAATAAAATAAAGCCCTTTAATGTCTTTGCATTCCATGGTTTTCGAGGATAAGTGATCAGTATCGACACCGCCGAGTGTCACTTCCGCAGTTCGGTAGCCTTCAGTGCCATTCGGGGCGATATCCCAATGCTCTAGGCGCTCCACAATCGCCGCAAGCTCCTTTTGATTGAACTGTTTTAGCGGTTTATCGACTAGCTCTTTACGTTCAATTAAGACTTCAACCAGACGCTTAGGCAGCACTTTGGCAAGCGTATTCTTGAGTGACTGATTTGGATGCTTCTCACGACTGCGTTCTAATAACTCAGCAACATCATCGTTTGGCACAAGATTGATCAACACCTTTTGTCCGGCCCGCCAGAATGAAGAAATCTGTAACACTGCTGGACCAGATAACCCACGATGTGTGAACAACAGGGCTTCTTTGAACATGGTGCCATCTTCAGCCGTAATTTCCGCAGGTACCGCGATACCAGATAACTCAGCAAAGTCTTCTTTGTCTTCTTTATGCAGAGTAAATGGTACAAGCCCTGCCGTGGTTGGGATAACTCGAAGACCAAATTGTTCCGCGACTTTATAACCAAATGGTGTCGCTCCCAGTTTTGGCATCGACAAGCCACCTGTTGCGATAACTAAAGACTCACATTCGACAATCTCAGTACCAGCATGCAAACGAAAGCCTCCATCAATTTTTTCAATCGAATGAACATCGCATTGGTAACGCTGCTCGATGTTCGGCATGTCACACTCAGCTAACAACATCTTCACGATATCTTTAGCCGTAAATGCATCGACACAAAACAACTGGCCGTGATCACGCTCTTCGAACTCAATGCCATGTTTACACACCATCGAGATAAAATCCCAGTTAGTGTATTGGGAGAGCGCCGACTTAACAAAGTGCGGGTTTTGACACAAATAGTGATTAGCTGAAACGTCGTAGTTAGTGAAGTTACAACGACCACCGCCCGAGATAAGGATTTTACGTCCTGGCTTTTTAGCATGATCGAGCACCAAAACACGGCGGCCTCGCTTACCTGCTTCTGCAGCACACATTAAACCTGCTGCGCCTGCGCCAATTACAACAACATCAAATTTCTTACTCATCGGTAGCTCTTAGACTGATTGGTATCGAATCAAAATAAAAAAGGATGTGCACATTGCACATCCTTGCTTTCTAGGCGCGACATTCTACCGACAAATACCGAAAGGGAAAAGCGCTTAAACTCTAAGCACTCTGTATGTACGTAAAATCTCAGACAGAACAACTATCTAGATCATCGACTCTTAGAGAATGAAGGCCGCAAGTAGCGTCACGCCGAGCAACGCGGTCGATAGAACAAACAATTCACGCACTCTTTCACACTTACCAGTAAAAATTTCATCGTGGTGATGATGATATTCTTTACTTTTAATGTAGTGATACAACCTCACCTGCTTGGTGACATTTCCATGAGTGGTAAAAAAACCATTACCATCAACTTGCTGATATAACAGCGGATGCGCTTCACGCATGATATAAATTAGAGAACGAAGAGCGGTGAGATACCGGACCATATTAACTCCAGTTACCACCATTAGCGCAAATAAGATTGTGTCTCCACTGATCATCTTTTCCTCCCTACATCTTCAACAATGCTCAAGAGAAAAAGACGATCAACACTTCGTCTTTACCCGCTACTTACAACGTCCCAAAACGCGTTTACGCAGCTGGAGCATCCATGATTGAAGATGAACCTTCTTTCGCCATTTGTGCTAGATCTTTGTCAATGAAGAACAACGCTTTACCGTCTTCACCTACCAGTTCGATCTTATCTAAAATCCCTTTAAACAACTTCTCTTCTTCGTGCTGTTCTGACACGTACCACTGTAGGAAGTTAAACGTTGAGTAGTCTTGGCTAGTAAATGCAACGTGCGCCAGTTTGTTGATTTTTTCCGTGATCATTTGTTCATGTTCAAATGTCTCGCGGAAAACGTCACCTAGGCTCGCAAAGTCATGCTTTGGCGCATCAATAGCGCCTAAGATTGGCATTGAGCCAGTTTCACTCACGTAAGTGAATAGGCGTTGCATGTGCTCCATTTCTTCTACGGCGTGAGCGCGTAAAAATTCAGCCGCACCTTCAAAACCTTTGTCTTCACACCAAGCACTCATTTGTAAGTATAGATTGGATGAGAAAAATTCTAGGTTAATTTGCTCATTCAATTGTTCGACCATAGTTTGAGACAGCATGTTAACTCCTATTATTGTGCATGCAATATACCCAAGTAACCTCGAAATAAATGACGCTGCGAGAATAGCTTGGTCTGGCAGACACGGCGAAGTTTCACTTCAACTCTAGTCAGTAACACTACGCTTATTTCAGCATATCAAAGTCACTTGGGTATAACGCCACTATAACATGATTACTGAGACAAGACTTTGTACCTACGGCACCGATATGAGATCACTTCAGCAAATTTTTTTTGGGGTTGGTGCTAATCTAAAACTATGACCTTACAAGGAGATAGCAATATGAGTTACAAACACATACTTGTGGCAGTCGACCTTTCAGACGACAGTAAAGTGTTGATTAAGAAAGCCGTATCACTGGCTAAACCTCTGGATGCGAAAGTCTCTTTTATTCACATCGACGTGAACTACGCAGAACTCTACACCGGGCTTATCGATATCAATATGGCAGAAGCGCAACATCAAGCAATGGAAGCATCGCGCACACAATTGGCAAACTTCGCAGAATATGCGCAATACCCAATTGCCCATACTTTAGTCGGTAGTGGCGATTTGAGTAATGAGCTGTGCGATACCATTCAAGACTACAGCATTGATTTGGTGGTTTGTGGTCATCACCAAGATTTCTGGAGCAAGATTCTATCTTCGACTCGACAGCTGATTAACTGCTCACCAGTCGATATGCTGGTCGTACCGCTAAAAGACTGATTGGCGCAACGATAAAACTTGGTTAGACTGCGGGCACATTTGTTGTTGATAAAGATTCTCATCCATGGCTTATCTATCCGCAGTTACCCTACTTTGGGCATTCTCATTTAGCCTGATCGGCGTTTACCTCGCCGGTCAGGTTGATTCTTGGTTCTCGGTGTTCATGCGCGTGGCACTGGCGAGTTTGGTTTTCATTCCCTTTTTGAAATTCCGTGGCGTTAGCAAACCCCTGATCGCGAAACTGATGACTGTCGGTGGCTTCCAGCTCGGTTTGATGTATTGCTTCTACTACCAATCTTTTTTGCTCCTTTCCGTGCCAGAAGTATTGCTGTTCACCGTATTCACACCCATTTACGTCACGCTAATCTATGACTTCTTGAAAGGTCGCTTTTCACCTTGGTACTTAGTTACCGCAGCAATAGCCGTATTTGGTGCCGCCTGGATTAAATTTGCAGGCATTAATGAAGATTTCCTACTGGGCTTTTTGGTCGTACAAGGGGCAAACCTCTGCTTTGCCATCGGTCAGGTGGGCTACAAATATATCATGGAGAGTGAACCCGTCGATTTGCCACAACACACCGTGTTTGGCTACTTCTACTTAGGTGCACTTTGTGTAGCAACCGTGGCTTTCGCGCTCATGGGTAACCTCGACAAACTACCTACCACTGCAACACAATGGGGCATTCTGACATACCTTGGGTTGATTGCTTCTGGTTTTGGTTACTTTGCTTGGAACAAAGGCGCGACTATGGTGAACGCAGGTGCACTGGCAGTAATGAACAATGCATTGGTTCCGGCGGGCTTGATTGTAAACATTGTGATTTGGAACCGCGATGTTGATGTCATGCGACTCGCCATTGGCGGTGCGATCATCATGCTATCCCTATGGATTAACGAAACCTGGGTGAAAAAGCGCGTAGAGATGAGTTACGCCAATAAGTAACGCAGCTAATCCTATAAACATTTCGACAATAAAAAACGCTCTCCGACTGGAGAGCGTTTTTTGTTTGATTAATGCACTTTGGCTTGTGAGATTGCGTTCATCAAAGCATTAGGTGGCGTTGGCAGCAACACTTCTAGTTTCGCATTGCGCGCTTCAAGCTTGCGCTGACGCTTAAGTAACTTTTGTTGTTTTTTCGCCACTTTTAGCAACTTCTTTTGCTGCTTATAGTGCTTTTTCAGTGTTTTTTTCGCTTTCTTGAGCGATTTTTTATCCGCTAAATCAAACCATACTGGTGCGTCGGCTCTTACTGGCTCCGGAGATTTTTCGGCTTGTTTTTTCTCTTTCACACGCTCAACAACACGCCTCACAATCGCGGCTTTTTCGTTGCTTTGTTTAGTGGTCACTGGAATCGCTTGTGCTGGCAGAGCTTCAACCAATAAGCCACATGCTTGTTGCTCACTCAATGGCTTGTCTTGGCATTTTTGTGGAGGAATTGCGGCTGGCTTACAAAGGGTATCTTTGGCCGATGAAGAGCGTGCGCAAGAACGACAAACGAATTTTGGTGCGACAACTAAACGATGGATATCACCAAGTTCTGCCGCGATCTGTTTGCGACTCATTTTACATAAACGTTTAGCCATTCTACTACTCCAGCTTCCCAGTTATCGACCGCATCACAACAAGTGAAATAATAATAATTCTTAGTTAGATATACAGTCAGGGAAGGGAATTAGCAAGAGAAAACTATCAATAGAGACGAGGAAAGAGAGGCTGAGTCACAGCACGACACACCGTACTGTGACAAGAAAAGTTGAGCCGTCAGGAAGTTATGCCATCGATGCTTTAACGTAGACATCGAAGCGATTTTTTTTCGTTTCAATCGCCATGGTCGGTTTTTTCTCGTTCAGCCAGTTAGCATAGTCTGGGCGTTTAACTACTACACGCTTTGTGGCTAACGCCATGGCTGGTTCTAGTAGGCCATCGGCGTCCAAATCGGCGCCAACCAACGATTGGAAAACGCGCATTTCTTTTTTTACGAGCGCCGACTTCTTTTTATTTTCTGGGTGCGGATACATCGGGTCAAGATACACCACATCTGGCTGGACAAAGTCTTTATCTTGCGCCAATTGCTCTAGCGCATCATGGCTAGAAGCATGGATTAGCGACATGCGCTCAGATACCCAGGTGCCGATTTCGGAGTCTTGTTTCGCTCGAGCCAAGCCATCATCTAACAAAGCGGCTACGACTGGATGGCGCTCGACCATCTGCACTTTACAACCTAGCGAGGCGAGCACAAACGCATCACGACCAAGACCTGCCGTGCCGTCTAACACGGTTGGCGTTGCCCCTTTGTTCAAACCCGCCGCTTTCGCAATTGCCTGGCCTTTACCACCACCGAACTTGCGACGATGACCGACCGCACCACCAATCAAATCCACAAAGATTGCACCCAGCTTTGGCTCATCCACTTTACGTAGCTCCAAACGCTCGGTGGTTAGCACCAAAGCAAAATCGCTATCGTCAGTGTGAGAAAGCTGCCAACGCGCAGCGAGTTCATCAAGATGAGATTGTTGAGACGGGTTTTCACAGATCAATTGCAGTTGCAAAAGGAGGCTCCAATAAAAATCGAGGTAACTGGCGCTGAGTGTATACCTAAGTTACCTATTAATGCTAGGTTGAGCTTGCTACGCAGAGGTTATACAACCGTCAGTTGCTCCACTAGCTCAGAAAGCGGCTTAGGATGGCCAATACCGTAGCCTTGGCCGTAGTCCACACCGAGGTCTATCAAATGCTGCATAACCTGGTCATTTTCGACAAACTCCGCCACCGTCACTTTACCGAGCTGTTTCGCCAAGTCATTGATTGAACGAACCATCACGCGGTCCATTTCATTTACGTTGATATCTTGCACGAAAAGACCATCAATTTTCACAATATCGACAGGAAGTTTCTTTAAGTAACCAAATGAAGATAATCCAGATCCGAAATCATCCAATGCAATCATGCAACCCAAAGCCTTTAGCTTGGTAAACAGCTCAATGGCTTGATCCAGATTACTCATCGCCGCTGTCTCGGTGATTTCTAAGCAGATTTTTTCACACGGCAGAGTCGAACTTTCCAATCGATCCAATAAGAAGTCAATAAACTCTTGATTCCCCATAGATTGACCTGAAAGGTTTATCGAACAGCGACCAAGCTGTTCAACCACCTCAGGACGCTGTTCAAACCACTCTAGTGTTTGAGTAATAACCTGCTTATCAATCCAATGGGCAATGTTGTAACGCTCGGAAGCAGGGATAAACAGCGCAGGAGAAACATAATCACCGTACCCATTGCGAATACGCACCAAAATCTCAAAATACATTTGAGTCTCGTGCTTTTGTAAGCTTTTTATCGGTTGAGCAAACAGTTCTAAACGTTGATTCGACAATGCCTCATGCACCAAATTGACGCTCTGCATTTCCATCTGACGACGCTGCAACTCTTCGTTATCTAAGCTGAATAGATTATAGCGGTTACGGCCTTGCTCTTTAGCGGCGTGACAAGCAGAGTCTGCTTGAGCGTGCACCATTTGTGGCGTATCAGCGGTATGATCGATGATACGGATACCAATTGAGCAACTGATGAACAGGCGTGTGTCTTCCCAAATAAAGAGGTGTTCGCTTAGTGTCGAGATGATCAGTTTGGCAATATTGATGGCGCCATATTCGTCACAGTCTTTGAGTAACACCGCAAACTCATCGCCTCCCATTCGAGCCAAGATGGAATTGTACGGCAGAACGCCTTCCAGCATACTTGCGCAGAATTGAATCGCCGCATCACCTGCATCATGCCCAACCGTATCATTGAGGACTTTTAGTTGATCTAAGTCGAGGTACAACATGGCGTGGACTCGACGATGGCTGTCCACTTCGCACAGTGCGGTCTTAAGCTCTAGTTCAAAGTGGTTTCTGTTGTAAGTCCCCGTCAGTAAGTCATAGCGAGCTTGGTATTCCAATTTCTCGGAAAGCAGTTTGGTTTCGGTAATATCTTCGCCCACAATCAGCAGTTGCTCAGATTCACTCAGCGGACGAATATTCTCGCGCACCCAAACACGATGACCATTTGCATGACGATACTCGACTTCACGTCGCCAAACACCATGCACTTGCTGGTTGGGTTGCAATAACACTTGGCGAGGGAACAGCACTTTGTCATCAAAATAGAACTCCCTCAGGCGATGTCCGAGCATGTCCATCGGTTTGTAGCCAAGAAGTAGTTGAGCAAATCGATTCACTTCTTGAATTCGGTTATTACTATCAAGCGTCACCATCATCACGGGCTGCTGCTCATAATAGTTGCGTAGGGTTGACTCACGTTGGTAGAGCTTGTCCTCCATCAATTTACGACTGGTAATATCGCGCGCTTCAAACAAGTATTGCTTATGATTCCCTACTTGCTGAGAAAAAGGCTTGAGCGAAACTTCTAACACCAATGCGCCGTGTTCTTTACTCCAAATTTCAGCTTCAAACGTCGACACTTGATGGTGAGGCGCGTGGAAATACTCCTCAAGCAACGCTTGTGCTTTTTCACTCCAGTTGGGGTGAAACCAAAGTGGTCGGTCTAAACGCAGTCCTTGGTGATAAAGTAAGGATTGAAGGTGATCGTTGCCCGATTTAAGCACACCGTTGGCATCCAAAATGCCCATATACTGCATGCTCTGATCGAAAATCGATTCTAGAATAGCCTGGCTTTCTCGCGCAGCGCTCTCACTTCGACGCATCCGCTGTAAATAATAACCCATCAGCAAAATGACCACCGACATCACCACAAACAGGCTACCAAACAGGCGAATTTCCTTGGCAAAACGTTCAGAAAGCTTCATTGGCTTATTAAAAAATACCGCAGAAACCTCTTGTTCAGCCCCCAATCCCCAACGCGCTACCGCTTGGTAATCGAGCTTTATTTCAGAATCACTTTTTTTCACGGCAGGCAGAGGCTGATCAGGGTTATCCAAAACGAACTCAAGCATCTCTGCGCTCTCAATACCATGCCGATAACCACTTTGAATAACCCCTCCAACTGCGCCATGACCCAAACCAATGTCATGCACCATAAACAGCGGCGCGTTTGAGACTTTGTTGACACCAACCCAGTCACGCTCGCTGCCAACCATACCTTGTTTATCTCGGTAATAGGTCCAGAACAAGACGACTTTATCGGAACTCAGTTTTGCGACTTGTTGTTTTAGATCGATGATGCTGTCTGGGACAAGTTGTACGATTTTGTCTCGATATTGCGGGAACTTGAGGACAAAATTGTCGATTTGATAACGCAACACCTCACCGGTCACCGAGTGGTCACTGACGATGAGAACTTGTGTGTAGTTCGGATGTAAGCGCTCAATAAGAGCGAGATTCGCTTCCAAATCGACATCTTCCATGACTCCGGTTGCATTCAGAGAACGATGTAAAGAAGGATGGTAGTTATTAATGCCGTTAAATATAACTGGGGTGTCTTTGATGATTGGGGCCAAACGCTGCATGAGTTCAAGTGCATTGTTATCGCTCACTAAAATGGCATCGAATCGCTCTTTGCGTAATTTCGTAAGATATAAGGATTTTAGTTGTGCAAAAAACTGCTCACTCTGGTTACGTTTCGAGTCTAGATAGAGCACACGCATGTCCAGCGCTCGATCGCCCAGCTGTTGCTCGATGCCTCGCTGTATGGAGTCCGTCCAGAAAAAACCCTGATGATAGGAGTGCACGACCAACACCTTCGGATCTGAGGCCGTAGCAAACGCGCTCCAACATAGCGCGGCAATAACCAGAAAACGCTGCACATTATCTCCATAGCTCGGAGTTAACCCGCAGTTACTCCTGCCAAACCTTGTGAATCCTATCCGCTATGAGTATAAAAGGGAGGTAAAACTCTATCCCTAACGGAAATCATAGTATGAATGCGAGCCTGCCGAAACTCGACGACCTTGACCGCGCAATATTAAAAACACTGATGGCTGACGCCAGAACGCCCTACGCAGAAATGGCAAAGCAGTTCGATGTCAGCCCTGCCACTATCCATGTGCGTATCGAGAAGATGAAGTCGGCGGACATCATCGAAGGAACGGAGGTGATCATCAATACTAAAAAGCTTGGCTACGATGTGTGCTGCTTTATTGGTATTAACCTCAATGCAGCTCGTGATTACCACTCCGCGTTAGAAAAACTCAACGCGCTCGACGAAGTCGTTGAAGCTTACTACACCACGGGCGCGTATAACATATTCGTCAAATTGATGTGCAAATCGATTGAAGAGCTGCAATTTGTACTGATCGACAAGCTGCAAGCCATTGATGAGGTTCAGTCCACGGAGACATTGATATCGTTGCAGAACCCGATCAACCGAAACGTAAATCCGTAAAATTTTTTATAAAAAATGTACAAAAAAGGCCAACCGTTCGGTTGGCCTTGATGTTTTTTGCTCAATTTACGCCGCAATACCCGAATGGCGCAACAGTGCATCGATTTGTGGCTCGCGGCCACGGAAGCGCTTAAACAGCTCCATTGGCTCTTCACTGCCCCCCATTTCTAGGATGTTGTTCAGGAAGCTTAGACCCGTATCTTTGTTGAAGATGCCTTCTTCTTCAAAGCGAGAATACGCGTCTGACGACAGCACTTCAGCCCACAGGTAGCTGTAGTAACCCGCACTGTAGCCACCAGCAAAAATATGGCCGAAGCTGTGTGAGAAACGCGCCCACTCAACCGCAGGAACTACCGCGACTTTCTCTTTCACTTTCGCCAGAGTTTCCAGTACACGCGCACCCACTTCAGGGTCATATTCGGTGTGAAGCGTGAAGTCGAACAAGCCGAATTCTAGCTGACGCAAAATACCCATCGCAGATTGGAAGTTTTTCGCTGCGAGCATTTTGTCTAGCATCGCTTTCGGTAGCGGCTCACCTGTCTCATAGTGACCAGAAATGAACGCCAGAGCGTCCTCTTCCCAACACCAGTTTTCTAGGAACTGACTTGGTAGCTCAACCGCATCCCAAGGCACGCCATTAATACCTGAAACAGCACCTGTATCAACTTGCGTCAACATGTGGTGGATTCCATGACCAAATTCATGGAATAGCGTCACGACTTCATCGTGCGTGAACAGTGCTGGTTTGTCGCCCACTGGACGGTTGAAGTTACACGTTAGATACGCAACCGGCGTTTGCAGCTCGCCAGATAGCGTAACGCGACGACCACGACAATCATCCATCCACGCGCCGCCACGTTTGTGTTCACGAGCGTAGAGATCTAGGTAGAAGCTGCCACGGAGTGTGCCTTCAGCATCAAAGATATCGAAAAAGCGCACGGACTCATGCCAAGTGTCTACGCCTTCGCGCTCAGTAACGGTCATGCCAAACACGCGGTTTAGCACTTCAAACAGACCGCTCACGACTTTTGACTCTGGGAAGTATGGGCGCAGTTCTTCATCCGAAATTTGGAACAGGTGCTGCTTTTGTTTCTCGCTGTAGTAAGCGATATCCCAAACGTTCAGCTCTTCAACACCAAACTCACTTTTCGCAAACTGACGTAACTCTTCGACTTCACGTTCACCTTGCGGCTTCGCTCGTGTCGCTAGGTCATTCAGGAAGCCCAGCACTTGATCCGGCGTTTCAGCCATCTTTGTTGCTAACGACTTTTCACTGTAAGTATTGAAACCTAGCATACGTGAAATTTCATGGCGCAGTTTTAGCTGCTCAGTAATGATTTCTGAGTTATCCCATTTGCCTGCGTTTGGACCTCGATCAGAAGCGCGCGTCACGTACGCTTCGTACACTTCTTTACGCAACTCTTGGTTATCGCAGTACGTCATGACAGGTAGGTAAGATGGGATATCTAGCGTAATTAGGTAACCATCTAACTCTTTTGCTTCTGCGGCAGCTTTCGCTGCTGCCAGCGCCGATTCTGGCATACCTGCTAGGTCTTTCTCGTCTGTGATGTGCTTGGTCCAACCCATGGTGGCATCCAGCACATTGTTAGAGAATTTAGAGCTCAGCTCAGACATACGTTTGCTGATCTCGCCGTAACGGTGCTGCTCATCGGATGGCAAACCAATGCCTGATAACTCGAAATCACGCAGTGCATCAGTGATGGTTTTCTGCTGGGCACGAGTTAACGTTGCAAATTCTTCGCTCGCTTTGATGGTTTTGTACGCTTCGTACAACCCTTTGTGCTGACCAACCCAAGTGCCGTACTCTGACAAAATTGGTAGGCAACTTTCGTAAGCTTCACGTAGCTCTTCGCTGTTCACTACCGAGTTCATGTGACCCACTGGCGACCAGATGCGGCTTAAGCGATCATCCGCTTCTTCAATTGGCGCAATCACACTGTCCCAAGTTGGATGAGCGTTGTCTTGTAGAACTTCATCGATTTTTGCTCGGCAGTCAGCAATCGCTTGCTCAACGGCAGGCTTGATGTGTTCTGGTTTAATTTGAGAAAACGGAGGTAGGTCCGTAAACGTCAGAAGAGGATTAGACATGAATAATTCCTTTTGTGTTTTGACTCTGTGATTGCCTGTCTATTTTGTGTAGATAGGCCAACTCAATGTACAGACGAGCCAGCAACATGGATTGGGGGAGCTCCGTTCCCTTTCTCTATGCCGCGATGACCATCATATAGTCAACCAGCGCTACTCTGTCCTTGAGTCTTGTTATACCTAAATGAAATTTCACACCCTTTTGAGTGCGAGAAACTCACCTAGTTCAATTCGATTACCAATAGTAAGTGTGGGTGACTTAAAGAAATTTCAATAGCGTCCCCTTATCAGAGGAACAGATTTGATTGGAAGTTCTACATCTTTAAGTTACTTGAGTATAATACCGCCATAGAGTGAAAATCACAGACCACACTCAACCAAAGAGTGTTTCGAGAGTTTAATTTGTTAAGTTACCGCCACAGCTTCCACGCTGGCAACCATGCCGACGTGGTCAAACACATCGTTCAAAGCCTCATTCTTGATGCGCTGAAACAAAAAGATAAGCCATTCGTTTATCACGATACCCACTCGGGTGTGGGCCGTTACGATCTGACTCACGAATGGTCTGAAAAAACGGGCGAATACAAACAAGGCATCGCACGTATTTGGGATAACCCAAGCATTCCCGAAGACATCAAAAGCTACATCGATGCCATTAAAGTGCTCAACAATGGCGAGAAGCTGCGTTACTACCCAGGCTCACCACGTGTGGCGCGCGCGCAAATCCGCCCACAAGATCGCATGGTGCTGACCGAGTTGCACCCGGCCGATCACCCATTGTTAGAGCAAGAATTCCATCGTGATCGCCAAGTGAGCATCTTCAAAGAAGACGGATTCCAACGCCTCAAAGCAAGCTTACCGCCACAAGAACGTCGTGGTTTGGTGCTGATTGACCCACCATACGAACTCGCGAAAGAGTACCGCGATGTGGTGCGAGCGATTCATCAGAGCCATAAACGTTGGGCAACCGGTATCTACGCGATTTGGTACCCAGTGGTAAACCGTCACGACATCGAAGATATGATCGAAGGCTTGGAAGCACTGGGCATTCGTAAAATTCTGCAAATCGAGTTAGGTGTTGCACCAGATACCAACGAGCGCGGCATGACGGCATCCGGCATGATTGTGATTAACCCGCCATGGAAACTGGAAAGCCAGATGAAAGAGATTCTGCCATTCCTGCAAGACGCGATCGCACCAGCAACTGGCCACTGGAAAGTGGACTGGATTGTGCCAGAGTAAGCACTTCAGTACTGATATCTTCAAGCGCAACGATATTCTCGTTGCGCTTTTTTATGCTCTCACCTTCTCCCTCCAATCGTGCTTATTCTTCTTTTTGTGCCTCTCATCGCTATTTGTCATAAGTATTGTCGCTTTTTCCCATTTAGGAATTAGTCGAATTCGATTTATGATAGTGGGATAACGGTGGCATTGAGTTCGGGCAAGGTCATCCCAATCTATCTATGTACCAGATAAAATTTATAAGCTCTTGGAGAAAGTAATGGCGACTCATTTTGACTATATCTGTATCGGTGGCGGCAGTGGCGGCATCGCATCTGCAAACCGTGCGGCGATGTACGGCGCGAAAGTTGCGCTAATCGAAGCTCAAGACCTTGGCGGTACCTGTGTAAACGTAGGTTGTGTACCGAAAAAAGTGATGTGGCATGGCGCGCAAATCGCAGAAGCAATGAACCTGTACGCAGAAGATTACGGTTTTGATGTCGACGTCAAAGGTTTCAACTGGAGCAAACTGGTTGAGAGCCGTCAGGCGTACATTGGTCGTATTCACCAATCTTACGATCGCGTTCTTGGCAACAATAAAGTAAACGTGATTAAAGGCTTTGCTAAGTTTGTTGACGAAAAAACTGTCGAAGTAAACGGTGAACACTACACAGCAGATCACATCCTGATCGCGGTTGGTGGTCGTCCTACTATTCCAAACATTCCAGGCGCTGAATACGGCATCGATTCAAACGGCTTCTTCGACCTAGCAGAGCAACCAAAACGCGTTGCGGTTGTGGGCGCAGGCTACATCGCAGTTGAAATTGCTGGCGTACTGCACGCGCTAGGTACAGAAACACACCTGTTCGTACGTAAAGAGTCACCACTACGTAGCTTCGATCCAATGATCATCGATACGTTGGTTGAAGTGATGGACGCAGAAGGTCCAAAACTGCACACCCACTCTGTACCAAAAGAAGTGGTAAAAGAAGCCGATGGCAGCCTAACTCTGCACCTAGAAAACGGTGAAAGCCAAAACGTTGACCAACTGATTTGGGCAATCGGTCGTCACCCAGCAACTGATGCAATCAACCTAGCGTCAACCGGTGTGGCAACGAACGAAAAAGGCTACATCAAGGTAGACGAATACCAAGAAACCAACGTGAAAGGCATCTACTGTGTGGGTGACATCATGGAAGGCGGTATCGAGCTAACGCCAGTAGCAGTGAAAGCGGGTCGTCAACTTTCTGAGCGTTTGTTCAACAACAAACCAAACGCGAAGATGGACTACGATTTGGTACCAACTGTGGTATTTAGCCACCCACCAATCGGCACTATCGGTCTTACAACGCAAGAAGCAGAAGAGAAGTACGGCAAAGACAACATCAAAGTCTACACATCTGGCTTTACTGCGATGTACACCGCTGTTACTAAGCACCGTCAACCATGTAAGATGAAGCTTGTATGTGCGGGCGAAGAAGAAACGGTTGTTGGCCTACACGGCATCGGTTTCACGGTAGATGAAATGATCCAAGGCTTCGGCGTAGCAATGAAGATGGGCGCAACCAAAGCAGACTTCGACTCTGTTGTGGCTATCCACCCAACGGGCTCTGAAGAGTTCGTTACCATGACAGGTTAGTGTAGGAAAAGCATCTTACACACATAAATAACTCTGGAAAACAGTAACCCACCGTCTATACTGTGTGTATAGACAGTGGGTTTTGAGGGGGATTTATGTCGATTCTTATACATTCAGACGATGTTTTTAAAGAAACGGAGTTGGTTGCTGATAGCGATGGCTTGCTCCACTGCTCTCCACTGAAAGGCAACTTTGGGTCATTACCCACTTTATTCACCAAGGAAGGAGTCTTTAATCACGAAGCCAACAGCTACCTCTTCTATCAGAAAGCCATTAAGCAAGCCAAAGACCTATCACCTTGCACCCAAGCCCTACAAGCATTTTATCAGTTTTTAGAAGAGAACAACCTCCAATGGGATCACTTTCCACCTGTTAAACGGTTAAAACCAACCTACCTATTTCGCTCATACCTGCTCAAGCAGATCAAAAACGGTGAATTAGCTCACTCAACCGCCAGCGTTCGAATGAACCAAATCGTTAATTACTATAAGTGGTTGATGTACGAGGGCTACCTGGTAGTCAAAAGCGCAAAAGAAGCACCGTTTAAGATTGAATATGTGTCTGTTCAAAGCACAGGGATGCTGGCTCACGTATCTCCAACATTCACCGTGCAGACCAGTGATCTACGAATTAAAGTCCCGAGGGACAGTAGTAGTAAAAACATCAGGCCACTCACTCCCTTTAGTCAAGATTCACTGGACATATTGACCTCGTATCTACCTCAAGCGTCCGTGGAACTGCGCCTGCAAGTGCTGCTCTCCATTGACACCGGACTAAGAATAAACGAGGTCGCGACACTCACGCTGGATGCGTTAAAGACTGCCATACCACTTGCTGAAAGTGAGCACCGCTATGAACTGACGATTTCACCGCTGTTGAATGGTGTTCAAACCAAATATGCCAAGCAACGAACCATTGAAATATCAGCCGAGCTATTAGCCCAGATAGATGAATATCGCACCTCTGAGCGGCGCTTACAGCGTGTGACAAAGCTAAATAACAAGCTGGATAACTTATTTGACGTGGCATTGGGACTGAAGCAGGAAGCCGTTGATGCGCTGGAACGCTGTGAACGCCACGAGCCGCTGTTTGTCAGTGAGCAAGGTAATCCTGTCACCGCAAAATCCATCGAAGCAAGATGGTCAGAGTTACGCAGTGTAATCAAAAAGTTGCACCCCACTTTTATGCACCGTTTCCACGATTTTCGCTCGACCTATGGCACTTACCGCCTTAGTGACCTGCTTGAAGCTGGACTCCTTGACCTTGAATGCATGGAACTGCTGATGGCTTGGATGGGACATAAAAATGAATCGACCACCTGGAAGTATTTACGCTTTCTAAGACGGAAAAAGGCTTTCAAGGTCAAGTTTGGCATCCTCGATAGCATAATGCACAGCGCATTGCATAACGAACAGGCGGGTGACAATGAGTAAGGTGGAATATCTCAGCGGTTGGCAGCCAGAGCTGTGTATCCAATTAAACATAAATAGTATTCAAAAAGCAGACTTTAACCGTTTTCTGGTCAAGCACTTTCCCTCGACGCAGTTATTGCAACAGGGCGGGCAATTTGAAGATGCTGACCGAGAGGACGTTGTTCTTCAGTTAAAACAAAGTTTCGATAAAGAGATTGAAGAAGGTGGCAGTCATTTCACCCTGTACAACGTCTTTTCTACCGCATCCTTGTATCTCAGATGGTGCGATAAGCAGAGTGTCAACGCATTCACCCAATGCTCTATTGAAGGCTATATGTCTCACCATAATGACCGAGTAATGTTAGGTCTGATGAAAAGCTCGACCTACGCACGGATACGCGGAGATATGAGTATCCTGTTTATCAAATATCTTGACTTGTCGCATCACTACTTTGAGAACGTGGTGGTCAGAGATTCCAGCGATACAGAACCTTACGAAGCCTACACCCGCAGCGATTTAAACCAACTACTTCCATTTTTACGACAAGTCTTTAAGCAGACGCACAAACAATTTATTGCATGCCCTGAAAAGCATTTTGATGCCTACAAAAACGTGCCCACCATGACCTTTCACTGGCAGGGTAAGCAATACCCCTTGTATGGTGGAATTAGTAAGATGATGTGCGCAGGAACGTTCCTGCTAGCCTATTACACACATAGCAATACCGGAAACTTATTGCAACTCCACCAACCAGACAATGCTTCAACCACACTGGGAGAAGTCTGGTACAGCATGCCAGCCTTTAAACGCCGCGCTTTTAAAACGATTCAGGTGGAAATGTGTGGCCATGAATTGGATATTCCCAAATATGCCTTGGACTTTTTCGATAAGTTGCGTGACGCATCTATGCTGATTGACACTGGTGAATCCCGCCTGTTGCAAACAGTCATTGCCAATAAGGTACAGCCATTAAGGCCCGCAACACTCCGTAGCTTTGCAGACTGGACGGAAGCGCACTTTTCATTTACTGACCAAACTGGCCGTCGATTGCGCCCGATGATAAGCCGCTTTCGCGAAACCGGTGCCCAGTTAACCGCATTCCATCAGGGCGACATGGCGAATGACATCATGCTGAACAACACACCCAACACCCGCAAGAAGCATTACAGTGAAGGCAATAAAATAGCCAGCAATGGCATGATGCAAGATGCCATGGCGATAAGAGAGGAGCAGGTCAAAAGTAAGGTGAGCACCCCACAGGCGAGGCAGAATCTGGCGATTGATGTGCTGGTAATTGAACAAGAAAACAGCATCAAACTGCCTAGCCTCAGCCGAACATCAAGCGGATCAAGCTGTAACAATCCGTTTGGTGAAAAGTCGGAGAAATATACCAAACAAGCCCGACGCCACGGATTAGCCAAAGAAGGCGAGCGCTTAGCCTGCGCTGATTTGCTAGCGTGCTTTGGCTGCCCAGAGCAGGTCATTGTTCAGTCGGTGGCAGATATCTGGTGCCTGCTCTCGTTTAAAGCCTGCATCGAAGAATCGCTGTACTTGCATCTGGATGCCCGTCATTACCGCAACAACTTCGAGGCAAATATTTCCTTCATCGACCAGAAAATACTACCCAACCTCCATGCCAAGGTGCTCAAGCAAGCCGAGGCACGTCTTGATGACGATGGCTTGCACCCAGCGTGGGACGAAGCCGATTCCATCCTACCCTTCATTCCTCGCGTTGCTAAGGAAGCAAACTAATGCAAACCGATCACCTTTATGACGCCCACTTTCCAGCAGCGCAAAAAATTCAAGATACTGATGTGGTCAGGCTATATCACGAGCAACGCTTTGCTGAACTGGATGCGGTCATCGTCTGTAAAGACGCAGCGGGTAAGGTTACAGCCACCTTCGGCGACAGCGACTGGAACTGCTTGCCGTTCTCCCGAAAAAAAGCAGCTAACAACCTCACATTCACCGAGTTTGAACAGGCACCAATGCTACAACGGGAACTAAAACTGCTCACCTTTGGATGGCTGTTTAATAAAAGTCCGAAACAACGCAAAGCCGCTTCCTTCTCAAGCGTTCGTACCCGCGTTGCAAAACTAAAAGTTGCCTACCGTTTCCTTGCTTTAAACAAACTCACCTCTCTGACAGCACTATCAAAACAGAGCCACTGGCAGGCATTTACCACGCACCTTGTCGATAATGAATATTCACAAAGCTCCCTCGAACAGTGTTTTATTTCTATCAACAAAGCAAGCGAGTTTGCACCATGGCATCAATTAGCGCTGGGCTTTACCGCGCCGATTAAGGTATCAATTGAAGCAAAAAAACTCTGCGACCTACAACAGCAACAAACGCTGGTGATCCCTGAGCGCTTGTGTGATGCAATTTACGGTAAAGCGATTGAACTTATCGAAGAAGCACACCCGTTACGCTCCTTAATAGCTCACACAGAGAACGCCTTGCAAGATAATTATGTTGAGGGTAAACGCTTTCTCGATGAAAAGGTCGCTCAAGGCAAAATATACACGTTTATGAACGCTGATGGCGGAATTGATAACCATAAATATGCGTCGGCACTTCAAGAAAATCAGCCCAACTCCGTTCTCGATATCATTGCACCATTAGCCGAAAAACTATCGCATGTTACGTTAAGCAACGGAACCGATTTCAAACGCTACCTTGGGCAACTGATTACTAGTAGCTACATCGTATGTGGCGGGTTCAGTGGCATGCGAGACTCCGAACTAGATAAGCTCACTCCTGACAGTTATTTCAAAGACACTTTTGATGGGCGCGATTACCACATGCTGCAATCGCATACCTTTAAGCTGGGCGAAAAGCGCGAAACTTGGGTAACTGCTGCATCCTCAAAACTCGCTATTGAGCTGATGTCCACGCTGACAAAGCGCTGGCGCTCAGAGGTCACATACCCCGATTCCAAATATACTGATTCCATTTGGCTTAATCAGATGTATCGCTCTAAAAATCCAGTATTAATAACTGGCTGGAGCCCTCGCCTACAGCGCTTTTGCCAACAGTTCAATATGGTTGTCAGCGAAGAAGATTATCAAGAGTGCCTTGAGTCTAACCCGCGTTCGTTAAAGCGAATTGAAAAATCAGTCGCAGTTGGTCAGCCTTGGCCTTTAACTCCACATCAGTTCAGGCGTACTCTGGCGTTTTACTGCATTAAAAACCGTTTTGGCACCTTAGTCGCACTAAAGCAGCAGTTTAAGCACCTGTATTTAGCTATGACTGAGTGGTACACCAATGGCGGAAAGCTAGCGAGCTATCGGGACTTAATGGTAGATGAAAAAGTTAAAGCAATGCTCAGTGACATCAATGCCGAATCAACAGCGAACAAGATTTTTAAACAGTGGCATTCGGACGAAAAGCTCGCGGGGACTCACGGTAAAGCAATCATGAAAATGCGCGGTGATGTACCGAGTATCTACAGCTCTTGGGAGGTCATCTACAGGGCTGTAAAAGACGGCAAGTTAACACTGCATGGCTCATTGCACAGTTACTGTAAGAATGGCTACAACTGCGATATGGATGGCGTAGTTGCCCCGCAGTTCTGCGTAGATTGCGGCTCTGGCAGTAGCATCATTGATGAACAACAGGCTAAGTGGTGGCAGAAAAAGCACCGTAGCTTAGTTGCTTATATGGAATCAGGAGAAGCATTTTCAGTGAGTGAACATAGTCACTATATCACTCAAGTAAGAGCTGCTGAAAAAGTCATGGAAGACTTTAATATGGATTTTACGCCATTTGAAGCTGAATTAAGAGTTACGGGAGTCTAACCATGGGAAAGAGTGAAAACACCCTTCTCGCCCTTGAGGCGGCCTTACAACGCATCGCACAAGGTAAGCCCAAGCGTATACCGACGACTAGGAAGTTAAGCGTCAGGGCCGTTGAAGAAGAAGCTAATCTAGGTAACGGCAGCGGCTATTACTACCCTGATTTCGTGAAAAAAGTTAAACAGACCAAAGCTGATATAGCGGAAGGCAACGGTGAAACGGTTCAACCTGAGATACAGACAGTACGCACTAAGCTCAAAGAGCAGAAACGCATCAAAGAAAATTTCAAAGCCAAGTATGATGCTGAACGTGAGAAGCTAGCTCTATTTGCAGCAGCACAGCATCACCTGAATGATAAGTTAGTTAAGGCACTGGCTCGTATTGATGAACTTGAATATGAGAATACGGAGCTTCGGGAGAAGCTTGCCAAGCTAAAAAGGAGTACGGTTGTACCAATTAAGTAGTTTCTCCGCAGCCCACTCTCTGATAATTGAGTGGGCTTACCTGCTAATCACACCTGAGATCTAAGCAACACACCCAACCAACCTCTTCCAAACTCGTTTTTGGACAAAAGTTTGCCAGTGACTTTTCTAAATTAGCGATTCATGAATAACTACAGGTATGGAAAGTCGCTTAATTCGGTGCCCAGTTTTAATGGTACAGATCACAATGTAGCTTTCGCTTTTTCCGACCTCCTATACCTGCACCACTATCGGCCACAAAGGCTTTCCCAAAGGGAGTGA
>NZ_JAWOQN010000159.1:0-1078 GCF_033337395.1 Vibrio sp. YT-19(2023)
GGCCTAAGATGAGCGCATCACTGACCGACAGCAGTGGTGGTGTATCGATGATGATGCGATCGTATTTATCTTGAAAATGGTCCAGTAGTTTTTTGAAACGATTGGATGCCAGCAACTCTTGTGGGTTGGGTGGAATCAGCCCAGCAGGTAGTACATCTAAATTGGCGTCATCGATGCGAACGATACAATCTTTTATTGCGGTATCCATCGTCAATATGTTGGTTAAACCTGGCTGGGACTCAGGAATATTGAATCGTTTGGCTAAAGATGGACGACGCAAGTCGCAGTCGATAATCAACACTTTCTCCATAGTCGAGAAGGACACCGCCATATTGATGCTGGTGGAGGTTTTGCCTTCCTCTGGAATCGCTGAAGTAAAAGGTAAGATCTTTTGCTTAGTGTTGGTCAGCCTTAATAGCAACGACGTTCGAACAGAGCGACAAGCTTCGCTAAAGAGTTTTTCATCTTTATCTAAGTAGGCGGTATAACTTACCCCATTTTTTCGCAGGGTACGTTTTTTCACCATTGGGATAACCCCCAAGCATGTCACGCCTAGCTTATCTTGAACATCGTTTGAAGTGCGGATGACTTCTCGCAACGTTTCTAAAATGATCACCAATGCACAAGCGATAGCAAAACCGAAGAATGTGGCGATAAGCACCAGTTTCATTCGTTGTGGCGCGACAGGAAACAGGGGAATGATCGCTTTATCAGTAAAGCGAGCGGTCACATTTTTGTAATCGCTAGTAGCGCTGGTTTCTTTTTCTCGATTTAAGAAAGCTTCGTAAAGATCTTTGTTTGACTCTACTTCCCGTTTCAATTGCTCATAGCGCGCCTTTTGCGAAACCAATGATTGGAAATCTGATTTTTTTCTGTCACGTTCTTCGCGCCACATGTCTTCCTGAGCTTTCGCTGCAAGTAAGTCTTGTTGCTTACTAAAAGAGATTTCGCGAATCAATTGCTGAGTTCGCTCTTGAATAGAGGCGAGTTGCGCTTTCGCTTGGACCATTCGATCGTGTTTTGGTCCATAACGTTGCGCCAGTTCAGAAACGTTCTTCGCAGCTTGGGCTTCGGAAAG
>NZ_JAWOQN010000160.1:0-1071 GCF_033337395.1 Vibrio sp. YT-19(2023)
CTGTTACTCGCCACCATTTCGACCGACTGCGTAATGCCTGCCATTAACCCCTTTATGGATTACGTTGCGTGAGATTGCAGCTCGGCAGCAGCGGCCAATTCTGCCATTTGCTCGTTTAGAGAACCGATCTGCTCTGTCGTTGAAACCAATCTCGTTACGGCATTATCGATGTGCTCAGCACCTTGCTCTGCCAACGACTGGCTGTGTTCAATTTCCTGAACCACCGTGTGAGTTGAACGCTGAATTGCGTTAATTATACCGTTGATTTCTGTCGTCGATTGCGTGGTTCTTGTCGCCAACATGCGCACTTCATCGGCAACCACAGCAAAACCTCGCCCTTGTTCACCAGCTCTCGCCGCTTCAATTGCCGCATTGAGTGCCAGCAAATTAGTCTGTTCTGCTAACCCTTCAATCACTTCCGTCACGCGGCCAATTGCTTCGCTCTCTTTGCTTAACTGCGTAACTTGGGTGCTGGCGCTTTCTATGCTGCTGTGTAAACTTTCCATGGTCGCTTTATTTTGCTCAAGTGCGTCACGACCTTGTTCTATCTCATCTTTTGAATCTGACAACTTTTGCACCGATTGATTAGCTTGATCCAACGTATTACTCGCAGCAAAGGCAATCTCTTCGAGTTGACGCCCCATTTCTGAGATATTGGATTGTTGTTGTTCAACGTTATTGGATGTAACTTGTGCCGATTCGAGAAGCGCACCCATGCTGGTGTCCACTTGGTTCGCTTTGCCATTTACACCTGCAACAATGCCTGCCAGTGACTCGTTCATGCGATTGATAGAGCTCGTAAGGTCAGCCAGCTCATCCTTGCCAACAACGTTCAATGGCGGTTGAGAAACATCGCCAGAGGCTATAATCTTCGCTCGTTCTGATAATCGCTGGACTCTGCGCCCAATGGTATTTCCCATGTATTTTGAAATCGCAATCGCCGCAATCACGACCAGTAATGCTGCCACCAGCATCGACGTAAGCACATTTTTGATTGATTGACTGATGCCAACACCGCTTTGATCCGCTTTAGCTTGCTGAGCCAACACAATCGTTTCTAGGCTTTGATTT
>NZ_JAWOQN010000161.1:0-1063 GCF_033337395.1 Vibrio sp. YT-19(2023)
ATCGTCTAATCGGTGGTGCTGGTGACGACGTCCTGAGAGCTGGTACGGGAAATGATTATCTTGGCGGAGGTACGGGAAATGACTTGCTACTAGGTCTTCTCGGCGACAATAAACTGAACGGCGGCGTCGGGGAAGATATCCTTGTCGCAGGTTCAGGTGATAACGTTTTAGTTGGTGGCAGTGACAGCGACAAGTTTGTGTTCACTGACAAGTTTGGTGGTCATGGTGAAGCGAAGGTAGTGGATTTCACTATCGGTGAAGACTCGCTTCACATCATTAGTGACACCGTGACAGAGTTTGGCGATTTAACTTTCAGCTACGATGCGGCTGGCAATGCAGTATTTACTGACGGCGCAGATTTAACCGTTAAGCTGATTGGTGTTACTGAAACAGATATTAACACCTACGGTGCCGATTTATTTGTTATTTAAAATCTAGTTTAAGGCGCTAGTCATCTAGCGCCTACATCATTCGATTAAAGTGGAAGTAATCGTGCAGAAAACAGTTTTCAAAGAAGTCAGACAAAAACTATGCACGCTTGCAGGTTTGCTGATAGGTTTTAGTCTCTTCATTAATTTACTCGTACTTGCTATCCCACTTTATATGTTGCAAGTGTACAACCGAGTCATCTCATCTTATTCGACTGACACCTTGTTGCTTCTTACCATCATCGTGTTGGCGGCTTTGTTTACTATGTCCATTATCGATATTGCTCGTGCACAGATGAGTAAATCGTTCGGATTTTGGATGGACGCGAAACTTTCAGTGTTCATGCTTAAACGAAGCATTCAGTATCAATCGCATACTGGAAAGAGTTACACCTCTCAGGTTCTTCGAGATATTCAAACCATAAAAAGCTTTTTGAGCAGCCAAGCCCCTTATCCTTTGTTAGACGCTCCCTGGACACCGCTGTTTATTTTGTTCGTCTATCTACTCCATCCTTTGCTTGGGCACATTGCGTTGCTTGGTTCTGTCGTTCTGTTTAGCTTAGGTTTGATCAACGAGTTGATGACGAGAAAGACGATGCAAGAAAGTGAAGTTAGGGCCATTTCTCATATTAGTA
>NZ_JAWOQN010000162.1:0-1063 GCF_033337395.1 Vibrio sp. YT-19(2023)
GCACCCCATTCATCATCGACTAGCACCACTTCGCCACCAGCACGAATAACGTTTTCACGCATGCGCTCGCCAAAGACACCGTTTCGACAAACGATGACTTTGTCACCTTTCTCGATCAAGTTAACGAAACAAGTCTCCATCCCAGCACTGCCTGGAGCAGAAACCGCAAAAGTGAACTCATTTTCGGTTTGAAAAGCGTATTTCAACAGCTGTTTAAGCTCATCCATCATCGCGATAAACAGAGGGTCTAAATGACCAACCGTTGGACGGCTAAGGGCTTGCAATACCTGCGGATAAACATCGGAAGGACCAGGGCCCATTAAAATTCGGTGAGGGGGAATAAAGCTTTGGATCGGCCTGTCAGCTCCTTGATTGCAGTCATTTAGCCTGAAAGAAGTCATTTTTAGAATTATTTGCCATCAAAACATCGTCACTCTTCATGCTTTGCAAGAAAACTCACTTGAATTATTTAACAAGTCGTTCACCAGAAAACAGGAGCCATTTTTATTTCGATTAGCAATACATTCAGGCATCAAAGGTTTCACACTAATGTATTTTGTTGCACACGGCAATTAGCCCTAAGTATAGAGGTCAAACCACTGTCACAATTTCGTTAATAAAAACCATCATTCTGGTTGAAATATTGATTGACATTGTGACGTCAAAACCGTTCAATGTTTGAGCTTTATGTAGAAGAGGAGCACTGCCCAGGCAGATGATTTGTGGAACCGCAATTCCAATACCAATCATTCAGGGGGAGTAGTGCCGAGGTAAGTCAAAATTGCAGGGTTTGGCTTGTCGGTTGACTTGGGTTGAGTCCCATCAACTGTCATCAGCACCGTCTGATGAAGAGCTTCTGAGGGTACATTTTCAAATGACAATCTAACTACCTCTCTTTTTGCTCTGTTCCTTTCCTCACAAAACATTGGATGTGTATATTTTTTAGGAAGTCGTGGGAGAAACGCAGTGAGCGCATTTAACGTAGCTAAATTCGGTGGAACCAGTGTTGCCAATTTTGAGGCAATGAGTCGTTGTGCCACCATCATCGAAAACAATCCAAATA
>NZ_JAWOQN010000163.1:0-1055 GCF_033337395.1 Vibrio sp. YT-19(2023)
CGAAATGATCCCTTTAGGCGTCTCATACATGGCATTTAGCGCATGAAAGGTTTCACTGACATGAGCAGTTTGATTGCGGCTTTTGGCTGATAACCAACTTGAAGCGGTGAGTTGTTTGCGCAGGGTTTCGCTTGTGAGGAGAACGTTATCAAGATGAACGGGAAGATGCTGCCATTTTTGTTCATACAGGCGAGTTAACGTCGTGCGTTCGTCTTCGCTCAAGGGGTATTCAGTCAAACAACTATTGAGCGTGTTGTGCAAAGTGGTTTGGTAATCCAGGTCATGGAAAGGGTCTTGTACTTTGCCCAATTGGGAGTTCTTTTCCGCAATCAGGTTGAACAGGCCGCATTGACGCAGCTGGTAACTCTCTAGTAACCCTAGCGACAATCTTGGCAGCTCTTGATACAAAGCCCTTTTGTCAGGAATCGTGATAGCGGAAACCTCGTTAAGCTCTCTCGGGGGAACGTCGAGTACGTTTGCCAAACGTTGATGGTACTTTTCAAAGATTGCGCGCTCTGGATTCGTCCAACCGTTGCAACCGCTGAGCAAAGCGAGTAATGCGAAGAATAGGATTTTCACGAACTTCCTTGTCTGTTTGCTTGTGTTACTCAATTAATACGTTGTCAAAAAGTATACCTAACAACTTGCCATGAAGATCAAAAAAGCCAGCGAATGCTGGCTTTTACGTTCTGTTGTAAACCGTCACCAATGGCGAGCAGAATTACTGCAGAGAAAAGTTAAGTTGTACATCGGGCTCTTGACGGTGCATCCAACGAAGGCGAACACCAAGCATTAACGCAGCTGCGGTCAGGCCAATGATAAAGCCAAGCCAGAAACCTTGTGCGCCCATTGGTTCAACAATCCAATCTGTACGACCAAGAATGTAACCAGTAGGAAGGCCAAGAATCCAATACGCGATGAATGTGCGGTTGAAGATCGCGCGCATGTCTTTGTAGCCACGAAGTGCACCGGCTGCGATGACTTGAACGGCGTCAGTGCATTGGTAAACGGCGGCAAACAGCAATAACTGCATCGCTAGTGAGATTACTTCTGGG
>NZ_JAWOQN010000164.1:0-1051 GCF_033337395.1 Vibrio sp. YT-19(2023)
ATAAACCGAATCCAAGATATTTTGACGATTGATCGCAAGGTTCAAAGCTTGGCGGACTCTTGGGTCGCGAAGTGCTGGAGTCTCGGTATTAATCGCAATAAAGGAAACGTTATTTGCTGGTGTTGCCGTCAACTCAAGGTTTTCATCTTCTTGAATGATTGGGATCTGGCTAGAGATAGGTGAAGACAAAACATCGCATTCATTGCGCAGCAACTTAGCTAACGTGCCAGTACCACGGTGTGAAATGTCGAACACTACTTGTTCCATTTTCGCTGGCGAGTTCCAGTAGTTCGGGTGACGTTCCAAGCGAATCAAATCGTTTACTTGATACTCTTTGAGCTGGTAAGGCCCTGAACCAATAGGGAGTTGGTCGATTTGCTCTTTATTGTCTTTTGCCGCCAATTGTTGACCGTATTCTGCTGACAGTATTACCGCATGGCTGGTGGCGATGTTTGCCAAGAATGAAAAGTTTGGTTGCGCGAGTTTAAACGTCACTGTGTAATCATCGACAGCAATCACATCTTGCAATAGATTTTGAAAATCTAAACCAGCAAACCATGGATAAAAACCACCACCAACTTGATGAAAAGGATGGTCTACATCAATGATTCGCTTAAAGCTGAATACCACGTCTTTTGAATTTAACGGGCGAGTCGGAGAGAACCACGGTGTCGTTTGGAACTGAACGCCATGTTTAAGCTTGAATGTGTACTCAGTACCTTCCTTGTTCACAGACCAACTTTCCGCAATGCTTGCAATAGGTTGGTGTGTTTTAGGATCAAGCGTGAGTAAGGTATCGTACAACTGAGGGCTTAACGCCTCGGCTGTAATAACACTGTCTATAAGCTGAGGGTTAAATGTTGTTAGTTTACCTTGCCCACAAAACACAAAACCTGCTTGGCGAATATCGTTGTGATCGATTTCTTCACCACAGGCAGTCAGTAAGCTAATACCAATAAGGCTCAGCGATAATCTTATAAAAGCATTCATAATATGAAATGTTCATTGGATTTTGCTTGTTTCATTTGATCTTACTCGTCCAGAGCTCACA
>NZ_JAWOQN010000165.1:0-1051 GCF_033337395.1 Vibrio sp. YT-19(2023)
TGGGCAAGGGCAGCAGCGCCCCACAAGGGCGCTGATAACCGCGCCTAGTGGATTATTCTTAGATAATCATGGATGGATTTTTCCAACACCCCGCCAGCCCCCGCCCCTGCTGGGTTTGCAGGTTTGGGGGCGTGACAGTTATTGCAGGGGTTCGTGACAGTTATTGCAGGGGGGCGTGACAGTTATTGCAGCTTTTCAAGAATGCGCCAGGCCGCCTCGACACGGACAGGGTTAGGATAGCTTTTGTTTGCCAGCATCACGATGCCAAGGTTTTTTTCTGGAACGAAGGCTACGTAGCTGCCAAATCCACCAGTGGAGCCCGTTTTATGCACCCATGAGGCTTTCACTGCGGGGGCGGGCGGGTTTACCTCAACGGCGGGAAGCGCTGCCAATGCCACTTTGCTGTCGCTGCCGTTGATGATCGAATCAGCTTTCAGCGGCCAGTTCAGCATCTCCCAGCCTAATCCCTGGTACATATCGCCAATACGCCAGTAGCGAGACTGCGCAAGCGCAATGCCCTGCTGGAGCGTTTTCTCCTGAACGTGGCTGGCATCCATGTTGGCCTGAACCCAGCGGGCCATATCAATAACGCTGGATTTCACGCCATAGGCTTCGGCGTCAAGTTGTCCCGGAGAAACGTGTACGGGCTTCCCTTCGCGATAGCCCCTGGCATAATCTTTTTGTTCGTTCTGCGGAACCGTAATCCAGGTATGCGCCAGTTTTAATGGTTGCAGGACGCGTCTGGTCATTGCCTCTTCGTAACTCATTCCTGAGGGTTTCACCGCCAGCGCGCCAAACAGACCAATGCTGGAGTTAGCGTAAAGTCGCTTAGCGCCCGGAGTCCATTGCGGCTGCCAGTTTTGATAAAAATGCAGTAATGCGGCTTTATCCCTAACGTCATCGGGGATCTGCAGCGGTAGGCCGCCTGCCGTATAGGTGGCTAAGTGCAGCAGGCGGATACCCTGCCACTGTTTGCCTGTCAGTTCTGGCCAGTATTTCGTGACCGGATCGCTGAGCTTAATTTCGCCGCGGGCGATAGCATCGCCGCCCA
>NZ_JAWOQN010000166.1:0-1050 GCF_033337395.1 Vibrio sp. YT-19(2023)
CATTGAGTTGAACCAGTTCCCAGGCACTGAGCGATTCATCGGCTTTGGGCAGTTGCCTGAAGAAGCTATTCGTTCTTGTTGGCGATACCGTAAACCCGTATCTGCTAAGTTATTGAGCCAAGCAAAGCAGTGTTGGCAAGCAGTGTCATGTTCCTCACCAAAAGCTATCGTCAGTTTGATAGAGCAACATCAACTGGATTGCTTACCGAACATGTCCGATGTGCTTAGGCGTCTCTTGCAAGAACTGCCTCATACCAATAGCGGTTTGAGCATGACTCAACAGCTTGCTTTAAATGTATTGAGTTCACAGCGTTCACCCATCTCTGTAACAGAGTGGTTCAAGCGGTATCAGCAAATTGAACCGCTACCTTTTTAGGTGATGTCATGTTTTACGCCCTACTGTTTCCACTGACTCAATCCGAAGTGCCGCTTTTCGCTATCGACTCATTAGAGAAGAATTGGTGGGAACAAAAAGTTACGCTGACCGAATTTGGCAAAGCGTGTTTAGCAGGCCAAAAGCGAGCAAAGCAATGTTACTGGGTGGGCGGAATGCGAATAAGCGAACATAATCATTGGCGTTGGGATCACCAACGCATCTCCTCACTATCTCACTACAAAAAATCGTAATTACGCAACCTTGAGCTGCGATGCTATTGACTGTAGTGAGCATTAGCATCGCCGTCTGGATCTAAATACTATTACGGCCTATCACCTATTTCACACTGCATAAACCGTAACTATTTATGCAAAAATCACTTTCCACATCGAAGATATGCACATCATTCCTTATTCAACCAAAATGTAATAATTCATTTCTATCGGTTGTATGTTCGATAAAAGTGTTAAAACTTGAAGTTTTCAACCAGCCATTTCGTTACAATTTAGTTAAAGTTCTATTTTTTATAGTGACAAAGTTCACATCTATTAATCAATCAGAGGATTATTCTTTCGTATTTTCTCACTCCACTGCTACTCTGCTCGCCGCTTTGAAGTGAACTCAAGGTGCATAACTATAAGGAGTGTTCTCATGAATACCAAGAAACCGATGTC
>NZ_JAWOQN010000167.1:0-1049 GCF_033337395.1 Vibrio sp. YT-19(2023)
ATAAAAGCAGGTAACAAAGCGCTCAGTTCTTCAGGACGGCGGCGTTTAAAGCTGTTTTTTAGCGTCCAGTAAATGGGTAGCTCGACGGCAAATGCCAGCAATCCGGCTAACATAAACCAAGATCCGTGTTCTTTATCTAAATACCAAGCTAACAGCCCTAAGACGACGTAGAGATGCCCATCTCCACTGTGCGAAACGCCTTTACTGATGTTGGCAACTTGTTGGTTAAAACGGTGCTGAAGGCATACGCTAGAGAATGCTAAATCAAACTTAGCGATGGTTGCTATTGGCTGTGTGATTGTCTCAATGGTTCGCATGTGACCTTCCCTTACTTTGACAACGCCTTTGTGTGCAAAGTAGGAGGTTTAGGTGACAGCTACATGACGGGAAGTTGGACAATTAGTGACAAAAGTAGAATGGACGGAATAGCGCACATTGATGTGCCCAACCATACCGTTAAACACATCAATAAAAGCAATAAGAATTACGAAGGGTTAGCTGGTGAGGCAGACGGCGTATCGATATACCAAACTTTGCGTTTTTTGCGGCATGCGCGTAATGACCCCGTGGTCACATCACCGTCTTTAGTTAACTCATAGCTCAGCGCTCGACACGTGTAGCTGCCCAGCAGCTCGTGTCGGACACTCGATACGGAATGAGTCGCTTGCTGAGCATCGAACAACGGATTCGGTTGAGTCGACAAAATATCGCGATTCACTACGTTGCTGCGTACGTAATCTTGATGCACGTAGCCCTTAATAACGCCTTTTTGTTCAACCAGAATCCAAGGTTCTCCTTCTACTCTCGCCAACGCATTGAACACTTCGCCTTTTTCAAGTTGCCCCAGCTTTGTACTCTCTACACTCGGTTTGGAGCGTAAATTTAACCCCGTTTTTGAACGATAGGAGACATCCATAAACTCCAGCTTGTTAGAGGTATCCACTCCCTCTTCTACTGGCCTGACTATCTCCGCTTGTTGCCACTCATTAGGTTGCACGCGGATCTTCCACCACGAATAGGTGTCAGGATCTTTGCCTTTGAATTTATCT
>NZ_JAWOQN010000168.1:0-1048 GCF_033337395.1 Vibrio sp. YT-19(2023)
AGGAGCCGAATGTGAATTATATCACGATATTATTCGTTAATGGTTAGTTTCTTTACATCGCCGTTGCGAGTTGTAATGACATAACCATCAGACAATAGAGTCGGACCAACCGCAAAACCACTGTCATCAACGAATTGTTGAGCTACGAACTCACCCGTCGAACGATCTAACCAGTGCAGGTAACCTAGGGTATCACCTAAAACTAAATAGTTACCGACGATAACTGGCGCAGTTAACTGACGGTGTTCTAATAGGCTATTTTCCCACAGTTCAGTACCGCTTCGAGCATCAACCGCGACCACGTGATCTTTTTCGGTGATCACAAAGATACGACTGCCATCCGTTGCGATATCGTTCGCTGACGAATAATTACGCTTCCAGATTGGGTTAGCCGAACGCAAATCAATAGCGATCAACTGACCATTGTATCCAATGGTGAAAAGAGTTCCGCCCAGTACAATAGGAGAAGAGTCAACGTCAACCAGACGGTCAATTTCCGTAGCGCCTTTCGGTGTGCCTACTGGTTGTTGCCAAATCAATTGACCACGTTCAACAATCGCCGCCGCTAGTCGACCATTTGCTGTACCCCAGAAAACACCACCACCAATCGCAGTTGGAGTGCTGTCTCCGCGTAGTGTCAGGTTTGGAACTTCAGTACTTAGTGCCCAGCGCTGCTCACCAGAGCTTTCATCCAAAGCAATCAACATACCACGGCTGGTATTTACGATGATCAAGCCTGAATCCGCAACGGGTTTCGCCAGAACTTCACCACCGACTTTAATGCGCCAAATGATTTCACCAGTTTCTTGGCTTAGTGCAATCACTTCACCATTTTCAGAACCGATGTAAAGATGTTCGTACGCCGCAGTAATACCGCCAGACAGACGAGCAATCACGTCTTCTTCCAGATCGGTTTGCCATAATTGCTTACCATTTTCTGGATCAAGCGCTTTCACCAAACCATCACGGCTCGCGACAAACAACATGTCGTTTGCGTAGACAGGAGAAAGCTTTGAGAATTAATGACCAACACCATCACCAATCGATG
>NZ_JAWOQN010000016.1:0-128831 GCF_033337395.1 Vibrio sp. YT-19(2023)
GCCGATATGTAAGACATCAAGAGAAGCAAGAGCGAGTAGAGCAGCAGCAATTGGCGCTGGACTAAACAAAGGCCCCCCTTTTAGGGGGCTCACACAAAGCCACCTTCTTTAGAAGGTGGTAATTTACTTTCTAATGTATGAAGCTTAGGTTGCACAATATTGTTTCACTATCCAAAAATTAAAACTATTGATATTCTGATATAAGAACTAAAGATTAGGGTATTGGAATGAAAATAGCGGTTGCCGGTACGGGGTATGTCGGGCTCTCTAATGCGATGTTGTTAGCCCAAAACCACCAAGTTGTTGCACTTGATATTGTAGAAAAAAAAGTTGAGTTGCTTAACAACAAGTGTTCACCCATTGTAGATAAAGAAATTGAAGATTTTCTGTCTAATCGAGAACTAGACTTTACTGCTACCACGGACAAAGAGCTCGCCTACAAAGGTGCTGATTTTGTTGTTATAGCAACGCCAACGGATTATGACCCACAAACCAATTACTTTAATACGGCTTCCGTCGAAGCGGTGATAAAAGATGTAATGGCGATTAATCCAAATGCTGTAATGGTAATTAAGTCTACAGTGCCTGTGGGTTATACTGCACGCATTAAGCAAGAGTTAGGTTGTGAAAATATTATTTTCTCGCCAGAGTTTCTTCGCGAAGGCAAAGCACTTTACGATAACCTCCACCCATCTCGCATCATTGTTGGTGAGCGCAGTGCACGTGCTGAGACATTCGCCAATCTTCTAGTTGAAGGGGCGGTAAAAGAAGACATCCCAGTTTTGTTTACTGATTCTACAGAAGCTGAAGCGGTTAAGTTGTTCTCAAATACTTACCTTGCAATGCGCGTAGCTTATTTCAATGAGTTAGATTCTTACGCTGAGGCGCATAACCTTGATTCTCGCCAAATTATCGAAGGTGTTGGTTTGGACCCCCGTATTGGTAACCACTACAACAATCCTTCATTTGGATATGGTGGTTATTGTTTACCAAAAGATACCAAGCAACTTCGTGCAAACTATCAAGATGTCCCAAACAGTATTATTGGGGCCATAGTGGAAGCCAATCGAACTCGTAAAGACTTTATTGCTGAGTCTATTCTCAAACGAGAACCTAAAGTGGTTGGGATATACCGTTTGATAATGAAAGCTGGCTCAGATAATTTCCGCGCTTCGTCTATTCAAGGTATTATGAAGCGTATCAAGGCAAAGGGTATTGAAGTGGTGGTGTATGAACCAGTACTTCAGGAAGACGAGTTCTTTAACTCACGTGTAATCAACGACCTGAATGAGTTTAAACAAAGCGCCGATGTGATTGTCTCTAACCGTATGGTTGAAGAACTTACTGATGTGGCTGATAAGGTGTACACGCGAGACCTATTTGGTAGTGATTAGACTTTAGTTACGATGATCGTGTGTAATCTAATACACAAACAAAAAGGGATGCATGATGCATCCCTTTGTTATTTTTACTCTCAGTAAAAACGAGATTAAGCTTTTGCTTTAGCCGCTGCTTTAGCGATTGCTGCGAAGCTTTTCGCGTCTAGAGAAGCACCGCCAACTAGAGCGCCGTCGATGTCTGGTTGTGAGAAGTAAGCTTCAGCGTTTTCTGGTTTAACAGAGCCACCGTATTGGATGATTACTTGTGCTGCAACTGCTTCGTCTTTCGCTGCGATTAGTGCGCGGATAGAAGCGTGGATGCGTTGTGCATCTTCAGCAGTTGCGGCTTTACCAGTACCGATAGCCCAGATTGGTTCGTAAGCGATGATTGCGCCGTTTAGAGCTTCAACACCGTAAGTGTCGATAACTGCGTTGATTTGACGTGCACATACTGCTTCAGTTTCGCCAGCTTCGTTTTGCGCTTCAGATTCACCGATACAGAAAACAGGTGTTAGACCGTTTTCTTTTAGGAAATTGAATTTCTTAGCGATGAACTCGTCAGATTCGTTGTGGTATTCACGACGCTCTGAGTGACCGATGATAATGTGAGTAGCACCGAAATCTTTCAGCATTTCTGGAGACATATCGCCAGTGAACGCACCGCTGTTGTTTAGGTCAGTGTTTTGAGCACCTAGGATGATCTTGTTACCGCCTTCAGCGATTACGCGCTCTGCCAGGTCGATGTAAAGTGCTGGTGGAGCGACTGCTACGTCAACACCTTCAACGCCTTCAAGTTCAGCGTTAAGACCAGTTAGCAGCTCAGTTACCATTGCTTTGCTGCCGTTTAGTTTCCAGTTACCCATCACTACAGGACGACGCATAGGAATATCTCCCTTATCTTTAATGTAAATAGTCAATTAATGTAAAAAATCTACGTAGGAATATAACAGAATAATGTGAACAGATCATGATTGGCGTCATGTCTTGTCCGGCTTTCTTTGTTGATTCGACCAAGCATCGATCCTGTTATTTTTGTCAAAAGCAACCGATTGGTGATCGCGTAGACAGAATGGTAGTTCATTCCTCGGAAATTGCTGCTGAGATTGGTATTACTACGCGCTGGAATTAATTGTTGTAGAAAGGAATCAAAATGCCAAATCTCGTTTTAGAGTATTCAAACTCGGTGGAAGAACGCGTCAATGTTCAGGGGTTGCTGGAGGATTTACATAAAACGGCGTTAGAAAGTGGCCTTTTTGAACTCGCGTCAGTGAAATCTCGAACGCTCCGGTGCCACAATTGGTTAATAGGAGAGGAGGGTGATAGCCTCGACTTTATCCATATCAACTTTGATTTGTTATCTGGTCGCTCCCAAGAACAAAAGCGAGAACTGTCACGAGCCTTGATGGCGACACTTCAAGAGCAAGCTAGTCACGTGCACAGTTTAACGGTCAATATCCGAGACATGGATATAGATAGCTTCCAAAAGGTAGTGAACTAGGTTGCGCTGAATTGCCCGAGAATAGCGAGGGGTTATTGTTACGAATTCTCAGCCTTGCTCTGCTTGTTATAAGGGTGTTGTGGGCACCCAAGCTATCGGTGTCCTTTCCAAACTATATCGACTCGGCTAATCTATAACCTTTCTACTTTGGGGTAAAATTTGATGTCGACTAAAGAGTTACTGTTTTCTTTTCAAGGACGTATAGACCGTAAAACCTACTGGATTTGGAACGTTATTTACTATGTGTCCATTCTAGGCTTTGGTGCCGGTATCAGCCAACTGCTTCCTACTCTCTCCTATGTGCTTCTTCCTATTTTCTTGGTGGTTCTGTTGATCCCTGATTTGGCGATCACCACCAAGCGTTGGCACGACCGCAACAAATCGATCTATTGGCTAGCACTGAATATTCCGCTGATTATCGGACGAATTGCCACGCCAATGACCAGCCCTGCCGCGCAAGAGCCGTCGACCCCACAGATGTTCGTTGCTTCCATTTCTCTGATTTGTGGTTTATGGATTCTAATTGAATGTGGTTTCTTAAAGGGAACATCAGGACCAAACCAATATGGCCCTGAGCCGGAGTAATTGCTTCAAGTATCGTGCGTGCTGAAAGTAGATTCTTAGTCGCGCTAAGGCTCGCTAGAATGACAAACTCTTTTGATTTAGAGACTGTTAAAGCCACTGTCATTCTGAACAGCGAGGAACGAGTGTGATTCAGAATCTATCATCCGATTGTACGGTGGTTTAGGTGAGCGGGAAAGAATAGGAGCTTGCTGTTACTAGATTCTTAGTCTCGTTAAGGCTAGCTAGAATGACAAACTCTTTTGATATAGAGACTGTTAAAGCCATCATCATTCTGAGCAGCGAGGAATGAGCGTGATCCAGAATCTATCGTCCGGTTGAGCAGTGGTTAAGCTGAGTGTGAAAGAGTAGGAGCTTGCTGATACCAGATTCTTAGTCTCGCTAAGGCTCGCTAGAATGACGAACTCTTTTGACATAGAGCTTATTAAAGTCACCGTCATTCTGAACAACGAGGAACGAGCGTGATTCAGAATCTATCGTCCGGTTGAGCAGTGGTTAAGCTGAGCGGGAAAGAATAGGAGCTTGCTGTTACGAGATTTTTAGTCTCGCTAGGGCTCGCTAGAATGACGCTCCCCTTTGGTTTAGAGATTATTAAAGTCACCGTCATTCTGAACAGCGAGGGACGAGCGTGATTCAGAATCTATCATCCGGTTGAGCAGTGGCCAAGGTGATCGGGAGAGAATAGGAGTTTACTGTTGGCAGGTTCTTAGCCTTGCCGAGGCTCGCTAGAATGACGAACTTCTCTGGTTTAAAGGCTGTTAAAGTCACTGTCATTCTGAACAGCGAGGGACGAGGGTGATTCAGAATCTACGCACAGAGTGCTCCGAGTTTGAAATAAACTGACTGAGCTCGCGAATTACAATGGAAAAGTAACAGCGAATAATGAAGGAGAATGAATCATCGATAAGACACCTTGCGTTTATATCCTAACGTCAAATAACAACGTCGTTCTCTACATAGGTGTTACCAGTCAGCTGCCCCAAAGAATATGGCAACATAAAAATGGAGTAGTGGAAGGATTTACTAAGAAATACAACGTTCATAAGCTCGTTTACTTTGAGTTATTCGACGATATGGCTAATGCTATAAACCGAGAAAAGCAGCTCAAGCAGTGGAAGCGTGAGTGGAAGTTAGCCTTGGTAAGAGAAACGAACCCTAACTTTCTCGATCTATCTACTGAGTATCAGTAAAAATCATCCCTATCTTTAAACGCGTTTAAGCTAACCACATCCGCTTTTTGTGTTGGTGCGGCTTCCCCTTGTAGCGCTGCTTTGAACTTCACGACCTGTTTTTGCAACTCGTTCATCAATACCACATTGGTGTGATGAGGGTTTTTACACGTGCTGATGACTCTATCGATGTGGCTTTGTTGAGCCCACAATCTTTCTTTCATATTTTCTGATGCGCTCTCGATCATCTCTTTCGCCATCTCATGACGAAATTGCTCAAAAGCTTCTGGATCTCGCTCTGCCATTCGAACCATTTCATCGAATGGAGGAAGCGTTTGGGATGGGATATGACGTAGATTAGACATCGATGCTCTCCAAATCCTTATGGAAGTTGCCTTTAGTTACTAAAAGCCTATACCACTAGAAAGAGGAGAGAGGATGAATTCTTTAGCCGTCTCACTTATAAGAGAAGCTTTCAAGCTTGAGATTGAATAAGTGCGGCATGTCGATGTTTGGTTGTGGTGGTTACTGTAGTTGTTGGATGCGGTAGACGCAGCGTCTTTGGCCGCTAATGATGTGTTCGGTACGCTCTACTTTGGTGTCACGTCCAAGTAAAGACTGAAAGACACTTAATTCTGATTGGCACAAGCTTGGGCAGCGAGTTGCGGCTTTACAAATCGGACAGTGATTTTCGATCAAGATAAATCCGTTCTCATCTTTCTCGAGCTCGGCCATATAGCCTTCTTGCTCTCTTAATGTGACAAGTGTTTCTAGTTTGCTTTGCAGAGAGTCGCATTGCTCAAGATGCTGACGATAACTTTGTAACGTGAGTTTTTCCCTTTCTGATGTGACTTTTTCCAGTCCATCTTTGCCAAAGATATGTTCGACAGCTTCTATAAACTGAATGGTCAACTCACCGTGACGGTCAGCAAATTGCTCATGACCTTTTTGAGTGAGAGACCAATGACGAGCAGGGCGACCAACTTTTACTTTTACGTCATGGATAGAAAGAATGCCATCATCTTCTAAACTTTGTAGGTGCTGACGAGCCCCCATGGTTGTCATACCTAGCTCAGAAGAGAGTTGTTTTGCAGTGACGGAGCCATCACGCTTAACGATTTGCAATATCCTATCTACGGTCTTCATATATCCACCATTTATACGTCAGTACATATTATGCGCGATAGGGTTAGTAAAGAAAAGTGTTGACTTAATTTGAGTGTGGATTTGTAGAGGCTATGTTCATATGAGCCAATATATGTCGTCATTCTGAACAGCGAGGGACGAGGTGGTTCAGAATCTACTGTCCGGCTGTGCAGTGGCTAAGGTGAGCGGTAAAGAATCGGAGTTTGCTGTTACCAGATTCTTAGTCTCTCTGGAACTCGCTAGAATGACGAGTTCTTTCGATTTAGAGCTTATTAAAGTCACCGTCATTCTGAACAACGAGGAACGAGGTGATTCAGAATCTACTGTCCGGCTGTGCGGAAAGAAAGGCTCAAACTCAGATTGAGCTAGAGCCTCGAGAAATGCTTAAAGAATAATATCGCGTACTTCTGGATCTTTACGATCTAGGTAGTGAGTCGACTTAATGCGACGAATAGTACGGCATCGACCGCGCACGAGCAGCGTTTCTGTGGTCGCTATATTGCCTTGACGAGAGATACCTTCTAGCAAGTCACCTTTAGTAATGCCTGTTGCTGAAAATACCACATTGTCGCTACGAGCCATGTCTTCCATTTTGAGGACAACATTCGCTTTTACGCCCATTTCATCGCAGCGTTTTAGTTCATCTGCACCGTAAATGCGGTTTTCTTCAGTATCGCCTTTTACCTCATGACGAGGAAGCAGGCGACCGTGCATGTCACCGTCTAGCGCTCGAATTACCGCTGCTGATACAACCCCTTCTGGCGCACCGCCAATACAGTACATCATGTCCACTTCACTGTCTGGCATACAAGTTAGAATAGAGGCAGCGACATCACCATCAGGCACCGCAAAAACACGTACGCCCATTGCTTGCATTTCTGCAATAACGTCATCGTGGCGAGGTTTCGCAAGGGTAATAACGACTAGGGTATCAAGTGGCTTGTTCAGGGCTTTTGCTACGTTCTCTAGGTTTTCTTTTAACGGCTTTTCTAAGTCAATTACGCCTTTTGCACCAGGGCCAACAACCAGTTTTTCCATGTACATATCTGGCGCTTTAAGAAAGCTGCCTTTCTCACCTGCGGCAAGTACGGCTAGTGCGTTCGATTGTCCCATTGCCGTCATACGCGTCCCTTCAATCGGGTCGACAGCGATATCCACTTCATCACCACCAATACCCACTTGCTCACCAATGTACAGCATTGGCGCATCATCGATTTCACCTTCACCAATGACAATTTCACCACTGATATCTGTTTTGTTCAGTAGCGTGCGCATAACTTCAACAGCTGCGCCATCGGCTGCGTTTTTATCGCCACGGCCAAGCCATTTGTAACCAGCCAGAGCTGCACCTTCAGTCACACGGGAAAATGCCATTGCTAAATCGCGTTTCATGATGTCTCCAAGTAAGCAAGAGGGAAGAAGAATTTGCGCGGCGATTCTATCACAAGGTCGAGTAAACGTTTGCCTTTTTGCGAGGCTTTTACTTTATCTAACTTGAATTTGATCAATACTTAGGGCGATTTTCAGCGTAGCGGGACGCAAAATCCTTGCTCAAAAATGCTTCGGCGACAAGAAAAGTCAGCGTTTAGTGAGATTGCGCTGATTTTTTGACCGAATGATGCAAAATATCGAATATAGTGAGTGTTTCTCATCGCGACGCTGAGTAGAATGAACCTTATATAGGTTAGGTGTGCATCAATCTCGCACATCGTCCCAACGGAATAACATAGGTAGGCCAAGATGTCTTTTGAAGTACTAGAACAACTAGAATCTAAAATTCAAACTGCAGTTGACACAATCACTCTTCTTCAGATGGAAGTCGAAGAGCTGAAAGAAGATAAAGCTAAACTTGCGGAAGAAGCGAACGAGCTTCGCTCTCAACGTGAAGAGCTAGAGCAAAAAGCACAACAAGCACAGCAAGAGCACGCACAATGGCAAGAGCGCATTCGTGCACTACTTGGCAAAATGGACGAAGTGGAATAATTCAGCTTCTTCATTCCAAATTAAAAACACCCGCGCTAAGCGGGTGTTTGTGTTTTAGGGAAGTAGAAAATGTTAAGACAAGGCTAGGCGCTGATAGCTAAGAGAAGACCCTATAACTTATACACCTAAGACTCGCTATGCTTCTTCATCCAACTCTAAATCAATATTCAATGGTTCAGGCGACAGGATAATTCCGGTGCTATCAGCATAAATATAATCTTCAGGTAAGAAGCTGACGCCGCCAAAGTTGACTGGTACATCTAATTCGCCAATACCCTGGCTGGTCGCTCCAACAGGAATAGAGGCGAGGGCTTGAATGCCTAAGTTCATATCTTCAAGTTCATCTACTTCGCGAACACAGCCGTAAACGACAATGCCTTCCCACTCGTTTTCTTCCGCAATGGTTGCGATTTCTGCATCGATAAGGGCTTTACGTAGGGAACCGCCACCGTCAATTAACAAAACGCGACCAAGTCCATCTTGCTCTAATGTCTCGCGGATCAACGAATTATCTTCAAAACACTTGATGGTGGTGATTTGCCCGGCAAATGAAGCGCGACCGCCAAAGTTACTGAACATTGGTTCAACCACATCTACCTGGTCGAGGTAGATATCACAGAGTGCTGAGGTATTGTATTCCATAGCGTACCTTTCTAAACAGAAATTGGTTGTCTTTGAGTATATCTAGGCATTAAGTCAATGCAATGACAATCCTTTTTTAACTTACTAGAGTTTGAGCTACCACAATTGTTGCAAACAAAACGTTGGTGACTAGAGAGCATTTCACGATGACTGGCATCATTGGTGCTATCTGAGCGGGCTTTTGTGTATGCCAAACTGCTTTACCATGATCGGCCACGAAATAAATACTAAGTAAAAATGGCAAGCTAATCCAAACGGGTTTGTCTTGAATTAACAAGTAAGCCGCAAAGGCAAGGATAGCTCCGCCAAGTAAGATAAAGTGGTACTGCTTGGCTTTACGTTGACCTAAGCGTACCGCCACCGTGCGTTTACCACACTCTCGGTCGTTCTCTATATCACGCATATTGTTGATGTTGAGTACTGCGACAGCGAGTAAACCGCAGCCTAAAGCAGGTAAGAATAGCGTGGTGTCTACGTGACCAGTATGCAAGAAGTAGGTTCCGGATACGCCTAGTAGACCAAAAAACAAGAACACTGATATATCGCCAAGCCCCACGTAACCGTATGGTTTGCTACCCATGGTATAAGCAATGGCTGCGAGAATGGCCAAAATTCCCAGCCCGATAAAAGTGACAATGCTTTCCAGTGAACTTAGTGAATAGAAAACTAACACCAAGCCTGAGATTGCGGTCAGAACGATGTTAAAGATAATCGCTTGTTTCATCTGCTTAGCACTTACCGCGCCAGACTGCATCGCTCTTAATGGACCGAGGCGTTTGTCGTTATCTGTACCTTGAACGGCATCGCCATAGTCGTTTGCCAGGTTGGACAGAATTTGCAGCAATGTCGCGGTTACGAAAGCCATGATGGCAATCGTCAGTGAGAAATGACCCGCCGAGTAGGCGAGCACGCTACCTGTTAAGATAGAGACCAATGCCAGAGGTAATGTTTTTGGACGAGCGGCTTCAAGCCAGATCTGTAGAGATTGTTTCATGGAAATTTCGTGCTAGTAACCAATGTGCCCAGTATAAGCACAAAGAGGCAGATACGCTATTGACCTAAAACAACTCAACTAGAAGTCAAAGGGTTATTCAGAATCTATCATCCGGTTGTGCAGTGGTGAAGGTGAGTGGGAAAGAAAGGCGTTTGCTGTTAGCAGATTCTTAGTCTCGCTTGAGCTCGCTAGAATGACGAGATCTTTTTTGATTTAGGTATTGTCAAAGTCACCGTCATTCTGAACAACGAGTGTGATTCAGAATCGATCATCCGATTGTGCGGTGGTTAAGGTGAGTGGGAAAGAATAGGCGTCTGCTGTTACCAGATTCTTAGTCTCGCTTAAGCTCGCTAGAATGACGAGATCTTTTTGATTTAGATGTTGTCAAAGTCACCGTCATTCTGAACAGCGAGGAACGAGGTGATTCAGAATCTATCGTCCCAATAGTGCCGTGGCTAAGGTGAGTTGGAAAGAATAGGAGCTTGCTGTTAGCTGAGTCTTAGTCTCGCTTGAGCTCGCTAGAATGACGAGCTCTTTTGATTTAGATGTTGTCTAAGTCACCGTCATTCTGAACAGCGAGGAACGAGTGTGATTCAGAATCTATCGTCCGATTGTACAGTGGTGAAGGTGAGTTGGAAAGAAAGGCGTTTGCTGTTAGCAGATTCTTAGTCTCGCTAGAATGACGAGAGCTTTTGATTTAGATGTTGTCAAAGTCACCGCCATTCTAA
This sequence comes from Vibrio sp. YT-19(2023), assembly GCF_033337395.1. Classification (NCBI taxonomy): domain Bacteria; kingdom Pseudomonadati; phylum Pseudomonadota; class Gammaproteobacteria; order Vibrionales; family Vibrionaceae; genus Vibrio; species Vibrio sp. YT-19(2023). The sequence continues at coordinate 10,122 of NZ_JAWOQN010000016.1, forward strand.
ACAAAAAGCCCAGAAACAAGGTTCTGGGCTTTGGTAAAATAGATTGCGTTTAAAGAATAAAGCGGCTTAGATCTTCATCTTCAATTGTGTCGCCTAGGCGCGCTTTCACGTAAGCGGAATCAATAACGAATTTAGCGCCAGATTGCTCCGCTGCGTCGTAAGAGATTTCATCCATCAAGCGTTCCATTACGGTGTGTAAGCGACGAGCACCGATGTTTTCGGTGCTTTCGTTGACCGTCCATGCCGCTTCCGCGATTTGCGTGATGCCGTCTTCTGTGAATTCGATGTCCACATCTTCCGTTTTCATCAACGCAACGTACTGCTCTGTTAGAGAGGCTTTTGGTTCTGTCAGAATGCGTTTGAAGTCGTTGCTGCTTAGTGCTTCTAGCTCAACACGAATTGGTAGACGGCCTTGCAATTCTGGGATCAAGTCAGATGGTTTTGCCACTTGGAATGCACCAGATGCAACAAACAGAATATGGTCTGTTTTTACCATGCCGTGCTTGGTTGATACCGTGCTGCCTTCAATCAATGGAAGTAGGTCGCGCTGAACACCTTCGCGTGAAACGTCTGGGCCTGAGCTCTCGCCGCGTTTACAGATCTTGTCGATCTCATCGATAAATACGATGCCGTTGTTTTCAACGTTGAAAATCGCTGCTTCTTTTAGCTCTTCTTGGTTTACCAGTTTCGCCGCTTCTTCTTCCGCTAACGCTTTCATTGCGTCTTTGATTTTCAGCTTACGTTTTTTCTTAGTGTCGCCTGCCAGGTTTTGGAACATGCCTTGCAGCTGGTTAGTCATCTCTTCCATACCAGGAGGCGCCATGATCTCTACGCCCATCTGCGGTGCGGCTACGTCGATTTCAATTTCTTTATCGTCTAGTTGGCCTTCACGCAGTTTCTTACGGAAGATCTGGCGAGTGTGAGAAGACTCTTCCGTTTGCTCTGCTTGACCCCAGCTATCACGTGCTGGTGGCAGTAGCGCATCAAGAATGCGTTCTTCCGCTTGTTCTTCTGCGCGGAATTTCACTTTTTCCATCGCTTGTTGATGCGTCATTTTCACAGCGACATCTGTTAGGTCACGGATGATGGTTTCAACTTCTTTACCAACGTAACCCACTTCGGTGAATTTTGTCGCTTCAACTTTGATGAAAGGGGCATTTGCCAGTTTTGCGAGGCGTCGTGCGATTTCAGTCTTACCAACACCAGTAGGGCCAATCATCAAGATGTTTTTTGGCGTCACTTCGGCACGCAAGCTTTCTTCAAGCTGCATGCGGCGCCAGCGGTTACGCAGTGCAATCGCAACCGAACGTTTGGCTTTTTCTTGACCGATAATGTGGCGGTTCAATTCATGAACGATTTCGCGAGGCGTCATTTCAGACATATTCTTTCCTTACTTCGTTACGATTACGCGGTTGGTTTTTCAGGCTCTACTGTTGAGTCTAGCTCTTCTACCGTGTGGTGATGGTTAGTGAAGACACAAATGTCACCCGCGATATTGAGAGCTTTTTCCGCGATCTCACGAGCATCTAGATCTGTGTTTTCTAGTAGGGCGGTTGCGGCAGCTTGTGCGTAAGCACCACCAGAGCCAATCGCAATCAGGTCGTGTTCTGGCTGTACGACATCACCATTACCGGTAATGATTAACGATGCGGTTTCGTCGGCAACGGCAAGTAAGGCTTCGAGCTTGCGCAGAGCACGATCGCTACGCCAGTCTTTGGCTAGCTCAACTGCCGCTTTGGTTAGGTGACCTTGGTGCATTTGCAGTTTGCTTTCGAAGCGCTCAAAAAGGGTGAAGGCATCCGCAGTACCGCCGGCAAAGCCCGCTAGTACTTGGTTGTTGTATAGGCGGCGAACTTTGCGCGCATTACCTTTCATTACGGTATTGCCTAGAGATACTTGGCCATCACCCGCGATGACGACTTTATTATTTCGACGTACAGATACAATGGTAGTCACAGTCGACCTCTTGATTATTTCTCTTTGGATTTAATTCAGTATATGGGGGAGGAGAAATGGGGATTCAAGGGGGCAAAAAGAAAGGCCCTAGGATCTTAGCTCCTAGGGCCTGAGTTTAAAGATTTTCTTTCCAAATCGCACACGGCTCGATTTTCGCGCGTTGCAGTTTATGACGGTCACGTTCTGCATCACGTTTGAACTTATACGGACCTAGCACCACGCGATACCATGAACTGCCTTCTTTCTTACGAATCTTGCTCGACATCCCTTGGAACGCGATTGCAAGCTTGCGCTCTTCGGCTTGTGCCTGAGTTTTGTACGCGCCACACTGCATGATGTAAGGAATTTTAGAAACTTCAATTTCTTTGGCCACAACTTCAACTTCACGTTTCGGTAGTGACTCAACATATTCCCATTTTTCTTCTGGTGGTGGCGGCAAGTCTTTTTTCGGCTTTGGTTTGCTTACAGTGGTTGTTGGCTGCTTCACGACTGGTTGTTTAGGTTCTGGGTCGCTACTCAAAAGGTAAAGACCATAGCCAAAACCGCCCACGAGCAAGATAGCGAGCAGGCCACTGCGCCAAGGTTTTTTTCTTCTCGGCGGCTGTTTTTTTGTCGACTTTTTTGGGGCGCCTCGCCCCCGTCTTACATAATCTCTGTTTGCCACGGTTATTTCTGGTCATCAAGGATTCTTGCAAATATGTTAATCCAGAACGAGTTGAGAAAACACCCTATTGATAGAATCTTGATAGCTAAAGCGCGACAACGCCCGAGTGTAGGAGTGTGTTTCCGTTCTCACTTACATTTATTCAGGGATACACAAAAAGCAGGAGGGGTAAATAAAAAAGCGGCGCCTTAGCACCGCTTTGGGGATGAATACCTAATCTTTAGGTTAAGGGCGCTGTGGTGGCGCTGCACTTCCACGAATGACGAGATTAGTTTCAAGCAGACGCGAGCCTGAATGCACGTCGTGGCCTTTTAACATCTCGAGCATCATTAGCATCGCTTGTCGACCAATCTCATAGCGAGGTTGAGAGATGGTGGTCAACGGTGGATCGCAGTACTGAGCGAAGTTAATGTCATCAAAGCCCACAACAGAGAGATCTTGCGGTACTCGTAAGCCAAGCTTTTTCGCTTCTTGAATTGCGCCGATGGCCATTGTGTCACAGTGACAGAAAATAGCCGTTGGTGGTTCTGGCAATTCGAGCAGTTTACGAACGGCTTTTGCTCCGCCATCAAAAGAGAACTCAGTAATGACACTATATTGTGGATCTTTATTGATGCCGGCACGGCGCAGGGCTTGCTGGTAGCCTTGCTGGCGGAACTGACACAATATTGCTGTATCTGGTCCAGAGATTTGAGCAATGCGTTTATGACCTAATTGAGTCAGGTAATTCACCGCTTCAAATGCTGAGGTCAGGTTATCAATATGTACTGTCGGAAGCTCGAGCTCTGGCGCAAATTCACACGCCATTACCATCGGAGGTAAGTTCTTTTGCTCTGGCTTACTGACATCGAATGGTAGATCTGTACCAAGCAGTAGCATTCCATCTGCCTGCTTAGTAAATACGAGGTTAACGAAAGAGCTTTCGCGTTTCTTCTGTTGTCCGCTATCACCCAGCAGGACTAGATAGCCATGTTCCATGGCTGCATCTTCAATACCGCGAATAATTTCAGAAAAATAAGGATCACAGATGTCGGGAACGATAGTAACAATGGTTTTTGATTCGTTTCTACGTAAGTTACGCGCTAATGAGTTTGGAGAATAACCCGCTTCAAGTACGGCATCTTCTACTCTCTTTCTTGTAGAAGAAGAGACTTTCTCTGGATTCATTAAGGCTCGAGATACCGTAGCCGTAGACACTCCCGCAAGCTGGGCAACATCCTTCATTGTCGCCATAGTTTTTAACCTCTCATTTATTTTTTGCCAAGATGACGTTATTCCGGTTTGAAATCAGAGTAATCAAACCGAGTTAGAGCTGTATTTGCTCTTCGCTCAGTTCGTGTTAACGAGTGTGAAAATGGATTCTTCACCGCGATATCAATTTGTGGGAATAGTCATTGTTTTAATCTAAGCCTGTGCAAACAAGTCACTTTAGACTTTTCTAATTTGGATAGTCTATTCATTTCTAAAGTGAAAGTTACGGTCTGTTTAACAAAAATTGTAATCTTGGTGTGATTCTGGTCACATTAAATGGTAATTCATTACATAGTTAAACGTTTGCTAGCTGAGATCTTGTGGTTCTATGTCTAAATTCCAGCGTACTTTCTTAGCATTTGGCAACAACTCAATAGCAGGTTTGGCACTGGTTAATAACTTTTGCATCAATGAACGATGCTGAGTTTGCAGTAATAGTTGCCAACGGTATTTACCAGCCCGCTTGGCCAAAGGTGAAGGAGTAGGGCCTAACACCATGCAGGAATCATCGAACAGAGGGTGTGACTCTAACGTAAAGCGAACCTGACGCAGGAAGTCTTCAACTACCTCACTTTGGTTTGCCTCTGCTTTAAACAGAGTCAAGAAACTATAAGGCGGAAGCTGAGCCAGTTTGCGTTCTTCCAGAGCAGTCATAGCAAAGTGGCGATAGTCTTTTTGAAGTAGGGCCTGCAGCAAGCTGTGCTCAGGATGGTGGGTTTGTAGGATAACCTCGCCAGGTTTACTTGCGCGGCCGGCACGACCTGCGACTTGAATAAACAACTGCGCTAGTCGCTCGGAAGCGCGGAAGTCACTACTATAGAGAGAGCCATCAACATCCAAAAGAGCAACGAGCGTTACATTTGGAAAATGGTGCCCCTTAGCCAGCATTTGGGTGCCAATCAGAATTTGATGTTCACCTTTACGAATCGATTCAAGGGCATCTTCCAAACTACCTTTGCGACGTGTGCTGTCTCTGTCGATGCGAATGGCGTTGTATTCTGGAAATAACTGAGCCAATTGTTGTTCGAGTTGTTCCGTTCCTACGCCGACGGTAACCAATTGAGTTGAACCACACCCCTGACACTGATGAATTACCGGTTGTTGTGAGCCGCAGTGATGGCAGCGTATTTCGTTGCTGTAATGGTGGAACGTGTAGTACGCATCACAGCGTTTACATTCTGCAATCCAACCGCATTCATGGCACATCAAAGCGGGCGAAAAGCCTCGACGGTTAAGAAACAACATTACTTGATTGCCCGCTTTTAAATGCTTGCGCATTTCGGCAATCAGTTGGGCAGATAAGCCACTTTCTAAATACTGACCTTTTACATCTAACACTTTATTGGTGGTTGGTACGGCAGAGCCAGCTCGTTGGGTTAGTGTTAAATGGTGATACTTGCCTGACAAGGCATTGTGCAATGTCTCCAGTGCAGGTGTGGCTGAGCCCAGAACAATCGGAACTTGTTCTTTATGAGCGCGCATTACAGCAACATCGCGTGCATGATAACGCAAGCTATCTTGCTGTTTGTAAGAGGTGTCATGTTCCTCGTCCACAATGATAATCCCGAGATCAGCAAAAGGCGCGAGTAGGGCAGAGCGTGTGCCGATAATGATTCCGGCCGCTTTGTCGCGTGCAGAAAGCCACGCATTCAGACGCTCCGTCTCGTTTAACCCGGAGTGGATGACGTCAACTGGCACATTAAAACGGCGTTTAAAGCGGTTGATGGTTTGTGGTGTTAAGCCAATCTCTGGTACTAAAACCAAGGCTTGTTTACCTTTCTCTAAGACCGGCTTGATCAGGTTGAGGTACACTTCTGTCTTACCTGAGCCCGTGACGCCTTCTAATAAATAGGAGGCAAAACCTGTTTGGCTATTTACACTCGCAATAGCCAGCGCTTGTTCGTGGTTGAGCTTTGGCTTCTCGACGTCGCATTCAACGTGCTGTCCCCACTGGGTGATTACAGGCTTCTTCTCGATACGTTCAATCCAGCCTTTCTCTTCTAAAGACTTTAGTACTGTTGAGGCTACCTCTTGGTCGACAAATTCCTGGTGAGGCAAAGCGCCGTTAACCAACATTTGCAAGACCTTCTGTTGTTTGACCGCTCGACGATCAAGCCCTTGCATCAGCTTGTCTTTACCGGATTCGGTAATTTGCCACTCTTGTAGCGTCGCAAAATCTGCAGGCTTTCCTTTACGTAGAGCTGCTGGCATCGCATTGTGTAGCGTATCTCCAAGTGGGTATTGGTAGAACTGGCTGCACCAAGTCAGCAACGAATAAAGCTTTTCAGACCATATCGGCTGAGAATCAATAACTGCTTTGATTGGCTTGAGTTGATCTTTGGGAAAGTCCGAGTGATTAACCATCGCGGTGACGATGCCAACTAACGTTTGGCGTCCAAAAGGTACGGAAACGCGTCCACCAATGATCGGAAACAGGTGCCCCGGAATGGCGTAATCAAATTGTTTGTCGAGCGGAACGGGTAATGCCACTCTAGCAATGGTTGGACGCATAAATTCTTAGCTATTAAAAAGAGGGAAAGGAAATGAGAGTCTATTAAAATCGGTATGGAAATTCGAGTAAAGCTATGTGATTCAGCGTGAATCGTGCCTCTATGATTAGTCTGGCTAAAAAAGTGGCGAAAAAGTTGCCAAATGTGTTGATCCGAGCAATGTGATTCTTTACTATATCGCGCCTTGAGATATGGCTTCGGCAATTAGTTGATGCGGTATCCCATTTTATTATTAATTGCGTGTGGTGTGCGGCTTAGATTCGTATAGCGACACGGCCTACTATTGAGGTTATCCCATGAAAGCTGGTATCCACCCAGAATACAAAGCAGTAAAAGCGACTTGTTCTTGCGGCAACTCTTTTGAGTTCAACTCTACTCTAGGTAAAGAGTCTATCCACCTAGACGTATGTGACAAGTGTCACCCATTCTACACTGGTAAGCAACGTATCGTTGATACAGGCGGCCGTGTTGATCGCTTCAACAAGCGTTTCGGTGCACTATCAAGCGGTAAGAAATAATAGCAGCCGCTATTACGATTACAGTTTAGAAAAGGACGCTTCGGCGTCCTTTTTGTTTAATGGCTACCAAGCGAAGAGGAATGTATAGGGTTTGGAATATTCCCGATTATTTTTCACTCAGCGCTTGCAACCTAAAGTGTGATCTGTATAATGCAGCGCACTGGTTAAGCCAGTTGTGAACCAATGAGCAGTGAGGAGCGAGCAAATCTAAGGATTTGTGAGGTAATGTATACTCAGCTTATGTTCGCGGTTAATACAATTAGCTATCTTTTCTTCGGAAAAACTATCCTCAAAGGTGACTTTGGCATATAGGGATAGTTAATCGAAAATTAACTGACAATGCGTCCTAATCTTGGATGCTACGGTTTCACATAAATCAATCGGCATTCTCTCGTCTTGACGAGTTTGAGTGGCGATATTGTTTGTGTAATTTATTAAATTTGGAGCTCTGTCTCATGCAGAACCAACGTATCCGTATCCGCCTAAAAGCTTTCGATTACAAACTAATCGATGCTTCTACAGCGGAAATCGTTGAAACAGCTAAGCGCACTGGCGCACAGGTTCGTGGTCCAATCCCACTGCCAACTCGTAAAGAGCGTTTCACAGTTCTTATCTCTCCACACGTTAACAAGAAAGCACGTGACCAGTACGAAATCCGTACTCACAAGCGTCTAATCGACATCGTTGAGCCAACAGACAAGACTGTTGATGCTCTAATGCGTCTAGACCTTGCTGCGGGCGTTGACGTTCAAATTAGCCTAGGTTAAGGGAGATTAGAAGTATGATTGGTCTAATCGGTCGTAAAGTGGGCATGACCCGCGTATTTACTGAAGAAGGCGTTTCTATCCCAGTAACAGTTGTTGAGGTTGAAGCTAACCGTGTTTCTCAAGTGAAAACTCTTGAAACTGACGGCTACGCAGCAATCCAGGTTACAGCTGGTTCTAAGAAAGCTAACCGTGTAAACAAAGCTGAAGCAGGTCACTTTGCTAAAGCTGGCGTTGAAGCTGGTCGCGGTCTTTGGGAATTCCGTTTAGAAAACGGCGAAGAGTTCGAAGTTGGTTCAGAACTAACTGTTGAACTATTCAACGAAACTAAGAAAGTAGACGTTACTGGTACATCTAAGGGTAAAGGTTTCCAAGGCGCTGTTAAGCGTTGGAACTTCCGTACTCAAGATATGACTCACGGTAACTCATTGTCTCACCGTGCTCCTGGTTCTATCGGTCAATGTCAGACTCCAGGTCGCGTATTTAAAGGCAAGAAAATGGCAGGTCACATGGGTGCTGAGCGTGTAACGACTCAAAACCTAGAGATCGTACGTGTTGACGCTGAGCGCAACCTGCTTCTTATTAAAGGTGCAGTCCCAGGCGCAACTGGCGGCAACGTGATCGTTAAACCAGCTGTTAAAGCATAACGTCTCAGGAGTAAGTAATGGAACTAATGGTTAAAGGTGCCGATGCACTAACTGTTTCCGAAACTACTTTCGGACGTGAGTTTAACGAAGCTCTTGTACACCAAGTAGTTGTTGCGTACGCAGCAGGTGCTCGTCAAGGTACTCGTGCTCAAAAAACACGTTCAGAAGTTTCTGGCGGTGGCGCTAAGCCATGGCGTCAAAAAGGTACTGGCCGTGCGCGTGCTGGTACAATCCGTAGCCCAATCTGGCGTACAGGTGGTGTTACTTTTGCTGCGAAACCACAAGATCACAGCCAAAAAGTAAACAAAAAAATGTACCGTGGTGCTATGAAGAGCATTCTTTCTGAGCTTGTTCGTCAAGAGCGTCTAATCGTTGTTGATAACTTCTCAGTTGAAGCACCAAAGACTAAAGAGCTAGTTGCTAAGCTTAAAGAGCTTGAGCTAACTGACGCTCTAATCGTGACTAGCGAAGTAGATGAGAATCTATTCCTAGCTGCTCGTAACCTATACAAAGTTGACGCACGTGATGTTGCTGGTATCGATCCAGTATCTCTAATCGCGTTTGACAAAGTTGTAATGACTGCAGAAGCAGTTAAGCAAGTAGAGGAAATGCTAGCATGATCACTGAAGAGCGTATCCTAAAAGTTCTACGTGCACCGCACATCTCTGAAAAAGCAACTATGGCAGCTGAGAAAGCGAACACTATCGTTTTCAAAGTAGCTAAAGATGCGACTAAAAAAGAGATCAAAGCAGCTGTAGAAAAGCTATTTGAAGTTGAAGTTAAGTCTGTAAATACTCTTATCACTAAGGGTAAGACCAAACGTCAAGGTCTACGCCAAGGTCGCCGCAGCGACGTTAAGAAAGCGTACGTTACTTTGAAAGAAGGTCAAGATCTTGACTTCGTTGGCGGCGCGGAATAACAGGAGTAGTTAAAAATGGCTATTGTTAAATGTAAGCCGACTTCCCCTGGTCGTCGTCACGTTGTTAAAGTTGTTAACGCTGACCTACACAAGGGCAAGCCATACGCACCTCTTCTAGAGAAAAACTCTAAGAACGGTGGTCGTAACAACAAGGGTCGTATCACAGTACGTCACATCGGCGGTGGTCACAAGCACCACTACCGTGTAGTTGACTTCAAACGTACTAAAGATGGTATTCCAGCGACAGTTGAGCGTCTTGAATACGATCCAAACCGTAGCGCAAACATTGCTCTAGTTCTTTACAAAGACGGTGAGCGTCGCTACATCCTAGCACCTAAAGGTGTTGTAGCTGGTGATGTTATTCAGTCTGGTGTTGATGCACCAATCAAAGCTGGTAACACTCTACCAATGCGTAATATCCCAGTAGGTTCAACAGTACATAACGTTGAACTTAAGCCTGGTAAAGGTGGTCAGCTAGCTCGTTCGGCTGGTGCTTACGCTCAAATCGTTGCTCGCGACGGTGCGTACGTAACTATCCGTCTACGTTCTGGCGAGATGCGCAAAGTTCTTTCTGAAGGCCGTGCAACAATCGGTGAAGTTGGTAACTCTGAGCACATGCTACGTGAACTTGGTAAAGCAGGTGCATCACGTCATCGCGGTATCCGTCCAACGGTTCGTGGTGTTGTAATGAACCCGATTGACCACCCACATGGTGGTGGTGAAGGCCGTACTTCTGGTGGTCGTCACCCAGTATCTCCTTGGGGTATGCCTACTAAAGGCTTCAAGACTCGTAAGAACAAACGCACTGACAAGTACATCGTACGTCGTCGTAACAAGTAATCTATATAAAGAGGAATCGCCATGCCACGTTCTCTCAAGAAAGGTCCTTTTATTGACCTACACTTGCTGAAGAAGGTAGAGAAAGCGGTGGAAAGCGGAGACAAAAAGCCTATTAAGACTTGGTCCCGTCGTTCAATGATCATCCCTACGATGATCGGTTTGACCATCGCTGTCCATAATGGTCGTCAGCACGTACCAGTATTTGTAACTGATGAAATGATCGGTCACAAACTGGGTGAATTCGCACCAACACGTACTTACCGCGGTCACGCTGCGGATAAGAAAGCTAAGAAGCGCTAAGGAGTAGATAATGGAAGCAATTGCTAAACATAACTTTGCTCGCATTTCGCCTCAGAAAGCTCGCTTAGTTGCGGATCTAATCCGTGGTAAATCTGTTGACCAAGCTCTAGAAATCTTAACGTTCAGCAACAAAAAAGCTGCTGCACTAGTTAAGAAAGTTCTAGAGTCTGCTATCGCTAACGCGGAGCACAACGAAGGTGCAGATATTGACGATCTGAATGTCGCAAAAATCTTTGTAGATGAAGGCCCAACCATGAAGCGTATTATGCCTCGTGCTAAAGGTCGTGCGGATCGTATCTTGAAGCGTTCAAGCCACATCACTGTTGTTGTAGCAGATCGCTAGAGACTAGGAGAGTAAGCAATGGGTCAAAAAGTACATCCAAATGGTATTCGTCTAGGCATCGTTAAGCCTTGGAATGCTACATGGTTTGCTAACACCAAAGATTTCGCTGACAACCTAGACGGCGACTTCAAGGTACGTCAGTTCCTTACAAGTGAACTGAAAAAAGCGTCTCTATCACGTATCGTTATCGAGCGTCCTGCTAAGAGCATCCGTGTGACTATTCACACTGCTCGTCCAGGCGTTGTTATCGGTAAGAAAGGTGAAGACGTTGAGAAGCTACGCGCAGCTGTAGCTAAAATTGCAGGTGTACCAGCGCAAATTAACATCGCTGAAGTACGTAAGCCTGAACTAGATGCGCAACTTGTTGGTGACAGCATCGCGTCTCAGCTAGAGCGTCGTGTTATGTTCCGTCGTGCTATGAAGCGCGCAGTACAAAACGCAATGCGCCTAGGCGCTAAAGGTATCAAAGTGGAAGTAAGCGGTCGTCTAGGCGGCGCTGAAATCGCACGTTCAGAGTGGTACCGTGAAGGCCGTGTGCCTCTACACACTCTACGTGCTGACATTGATTACGCAACTTCTTCGGCTCACACTCAATATGGTGTGATCGGCATTAAAACTTGGATCTTCAAAGGTGAAATCCTAGGTGGTATGCCAGCAGCTAACGCTGTAGAGCCTAAAGGCGACAAGCCTAAGAAGCAGCGTAAAGGCCGTAAGTAAGGAGTCGACAGATGCTACAACCTAAACGTACTAAGTTCCGTAAGGTTCAGACTGGTCGTAACCGTGGTCTAGCTAAAGGTACTGATGTAAGCTTCGGCGAATTCGGTCTTAAAGCTGTTGGCCGTGGTCGTCTAACTGCTCGTCAAATCGAAGCGGCACGTCGTGCAATGACACGTCACGTTAAGCGTCAAGGTAAAATCTGGATCCGTGTGTTCCCAGACAAACCAATCACAGAAAAACCACTTGAAGTTCGTCAAGGTAAGGGTAAAGGTAACGTTGAGTACTGGGTAGCCCAAATCCAACCTGGTAAGGTTATGTACGAAATGGGTGGTGTACCTGAAGAATTGGCACGTGAAGCGTTCCGTCTTGCGGCACGTAAACTGCCTTTCAAAACTACATTTGTAACTAAGCAGGTGATGTGATGAAAGCACAAGATCTACGCGAGAAAAGCGTTGAAGAGCTTAACGCTGAGCTAATGAATTTGCTACGCGAACAGTTCAACTTGCGCATGCAAGCTGCGACTGGTCAACTACAGCAAACTCATACTCTGAAAGCTGTACGCCGTGATATCGCACGTGTGAAAACTGTTTTGACTGAGAAGGCAGGCGCATAATGAGCGAAGTAAAACGTACTCAACAAGGTCGTGTTGTTAGCGACAAGATGGACAAGTCTATCACTGTTGCTATCGAACGTTTCGTAAAACACCCAATCTACGGTAAATACGTAAAACGTACGACTAAAGTACACGCACATGACGAGAACAACGAGTGTGGCCTAGGCGACACAGTTGAAATCGCAGAGTGTCGTCCACTGTCTAAGACTAAGTCTTGGACTTTGGTAAAAGTTCTAGAAAAGGCGAAGATTTAATCTCGTTAATTCTATGAAACTAAAGCGGCTCCAAAATATTTTTGGAGCCGTTTATTTTTTGACTACCCAATCACAAAAAAGGGTGGTACAATTCGCGTCCCTTTTAAAGAGGCAGCCCGACCCGTGATGGGTCTAGTTATTAATATTTAGCGGAGCACTAACATGATCCAAATGCAAAGTATGCTGGACGCAGCTGATAACTCAGGCGCACGCAGCGTAATGTGTATTAAGGTTCTGGGTGGCTCTCACCGCCGTTATGCACATATCGGTGACGTCATCAAAGTTACTGTGAAGGAAGCAATCCCTCGCGGTAAAGTTAAAAAAGGTGATGTTCTGAAGGCGGTGGTAGTGCGCACCCGTAAAGGCGTACGTCGTCCTGACGGTTCTGTCATTCGCTTCGACCGAAATGCTTGCGTATTGCTAAACGACAATACTGAGCAACCAATCGGTACACGTATCTTTGGTCCTGTGACACGCGAACTTCGTGGCGATAAGTTCATGAAGATCGTTTCACTGGCTCCAGAAGTTCTGTAAGGAGCACGTAGAAATGGCAGCTAAAATCCGTCGTAATGACGAAGTAATCGTTCTTGCTGGTAAAGACAAAGGCAAGAAAGGTAAAGTAACTAAGGTTCTAGCAACTGGTAAAGTTATCGTTGAAGGTATCAACCTAGTTAAGAAACATCAGAAACCTGTTCCAGCTATGGGTATCCAAGGCGGTATCGTAGAGCAAGAAGCAGCTATCGACGTTTCTAACGTGGCTATCTTTAACGCAGCTACTGGTAAAGCTGACCGTATCGGTTTCCGTTTTGAAGACGGCAAAAAAGTTCGTTTCTTCAAGTCTAACGGCGAAACCGTTTCTAACTAATAGAAGTAATTTGGAGTTCTACTATGGCGAAACTGCATGATTACTACAAGTCGTCTGTAGTCGCTGAACTGACCAAACAGTTCGGTTACACAAGCGTCATGCAAGTCCCTAGAATCGAGAAAATCACCCTAAACATGGGTGTTGGTGAAGCAATCAACGATAAGAAACTGCTAGAAAATGCAGCGTCTGATATGGCAACGATCTCTGGTCAAAAGCCACTTATCACAAAAGCGCGCAAATCTGTTGCAGGTTTCAAAATCCGTGAAGGCTACCCTATCGGTTGTAAAGTAACCTTGCGTGGCGAACGTATGTGGGATTTTCTTGAGCGTTTAATTAACATCGCTCTTCCACGTGTACGTGACTTCCGTGGTGTTAGCGCTAAGTCTTTTGACGGTCGCGGTAACTACAGCATGGGCGTTCGCGAGCAAATCATCTTCCCGGAAATCGACTTTGATAAAGTTGATCGAGTACGCGGTCTAGACATCACTATTACGACGTCTGCTGGTACTGATGAGGAAGGCCGTGCTCTGCTGGCTGCCTTTAACTTCCCATTCCGTAAGTAAGGTGAAGGGTTACTGTTATGGCTAAAAATTCAATGAAAGCACGTGAAGCAAAACGTGCGAAGCTAGTAGCTAAGTTCGCTGAAAAGCGTGCAGCGCTAAAAGCTATCATCAGCGATGTAAACGCATCTGAAGAAGATCGTTGGAACGCGGTTCTTACACTGCAATCTCTTCCACGTGATTCAAGTGCATCACGTCAGCGCAACCGTTGCAACCAAACTGGTCGTCCACACGGTTACCTACGTAAGTTCGGTCTAAGCCGTATTAAGGTTCGTGAAGCTTGCATGAAAGGCGAGATTCCGGGTCTTCGTAAGGCTAGCTGGTAATTGCCACTTAATCATTTGGAGTAAATCATATGAGCATGCAAGATCCGATTTCGGATATGCTGACCCGCGTTCGTAACGGTCAGGCAGCAAACAAAGTTGCTGTAAAAATGCCTTCTTCAAAGCTTAAAGTTGCAATTGCTGCACTACTAAAAGCTGAAGGTTACATCGTTGACTTCGCTGTTGAAGGCGAAGCAAAACCTGAGCTAGAAGTTACACTTAAGTACTTCCAAGCTAAACCAGTAATCGAGCAACTTAAACGTGTTTCTCGTCCAGGTCTACGTGTTTACAAGAAGAAAGATGAACTTCCTTCTGTAATGGGTGGTCTTGGTATTGCTATCGTTTCTACTTCCAAGGGTCTTATGTCAGACCGCGCTGCACGTAAAGCAGGTCTTGGTGGTGAAATCATCGCTTACGTAGCTTAATAAGGAGTAGACTATGTCTCGTGTTGCAAAAGCACCTGTCGCTATTCCAGCTGGCGTAGAGGTGAAACTAAACGGCCAAGAAATCACTGTAAAAGGTGCGAAAGGCGAACTAACTCGCGTTCTTAACAACGCAGTTGTAATCGCTCAGGAAGAAAATAACCTGACTTTCGGTCCTAAAGAAGGTGTTGCTAACGCATGGGCTCAAGCAGGTACTGCTCGCGCTCTAGTTAACAACATGGTTGTTGGTGTTACTGAAGGCTTTACTAAGAAGCTAACTCTTAAAGGTGTAGGTTACCGTGCTGCTATCAAAGGCAACGCTGTAGGTCTAACACTAGGCTTCTCACACCCAGTTGAGCACGAGTTGCCAGCGGGTATTAAAGCTGAATGTCCAAGCCAAACTGAAATCGTGATCACTGGTGCTGACAAGCAACTAGTTGGTCAAGTTGCGGCTGACATTCGTTCTTACCGTGAGCCTGAGCCATACAAAGGCAAAGGTGTTCGTTACGCAGATGAAAATGTGCGTACTAAAGAAGCTAAGAAGAAGTAAGGTAACACTATGGATAAGAAAGCATCTCGCATCCGTCGTGCTACACGTGCACGTCGTAAGATTGCAGAACTGGGTGCGACTCGCCTAGTTGTACACCGTACTCCTCGTCACGTGTACGCACAGGTTATCGCGGCTAACGGCTCTGAGGTTATCGCAGCAGCTTCTACTGTAGAAAAAGCGATCCGTGAGCAAGTGAAATACACTGGTAACGTTGATGCAGCTAAAGCAGTGGGTAAAGCTATTGCTGAGCGCGCTCTAGAGAAGGGCGTAACTGCAGTTGCATTTGATCGTTCTGGTTTCCAATACCACGGTCGAGTAGCGGCGCTAGCAGAATCTGCTCGCGAAGCTGGTCTGAAATTCTAAGGTAGGGTTGGAAGATGGCTAAAGAACAACAAGTTCAAGCGAATGATTTGCAAGAAAAGCTAATCGCAGTTAACCGTGTTTCTAAAACGGTTAAAGGTGGTCGAATCATGAGCTTCACTGCACTAACAGTAGTTGGTGACGGTAACGGTCGTGTAGGTTTCGGTTACGGCAAAGCTCGTGAAGTACCTGCAGCGATTCAAAAAGCAATGGAAAAAGCGCGTCGTAACATGACTACGATCGCTCTAAACGAAGGCACTCTTCACCACCCAGTGAAAGGTCGCCATTCGGGCTCTAAAGTTTACATGCAGCCTGCTGCAGAAGGTACTGGTGTTATCGCAGGTGGTGCGATGCGTGCAGTACTAGAAGTTGCTGGTGTACACAACGTACTATCTAAAGCGTACGGTTCTACGAACCCTATCAACATCGTTCGTGCAACGATCGATGCACTAGGTAGCATGAAGTCACCAGAAATGGTTGCTGCTAAACGTGGTCTAACTGTTGAATCTATTTCGGAGTAAGAACACCATGGCAACTATTAAAGTAACTCAAACTAAAAGCTCAATTGGTCGTCTGCCAAAGCACAAAGCTACTTTGCGCGGTCTAGGTCTTCGTAAAATCAACCACACAGTAGAACTTGAAGATACTCCGTGTATTCGCGGTATGATCAACAAGGTTTACTACATGGTTAAAGTTGAGGAGTAATCAGAATGCGTTTGAATACTCTAGCACCGGCTGCTGGCGCGAAAACTTCTGCGAAGCGAGTAGGTCGTGGTATCGGTTCAGGCCTAGGTAAAACTGGTGGCCGTGGTCACAAAGGTCAAAAATCACGTTCTGGCGGCAGTGTTCGTCCAGGTTTCGAAGGCGGTCAGATGCCTCTGAAACAACGTCTACCAAAATTCGGTTTCACTTCTCGTAAGAGCCTAGTGTCTGCTGAAGTTCGTCTAGCTGAGCTAGCGAAAGTTTCTGGTGACGTAGTTGATCTAAACAGTCTTAAAGCTGCTAACATCATCACTAAGAACATCGAATTTGTAAAAGTTGTTCTTTCTGGTGAAATCAACAAAGCAGTGACTGTTAAAGGTCTACGTGTGACTAAAGGCGCTAAAGCTGCAATCGAAGCTGCAGGCGGTAAAATCGAGGAATAATCTCGAGGAACGAGGTACAGATGGCTAAGAAACCAGGACAAGATTTTCGTAGTGCTCAGAGCGGCTTAAGTGAACTAAAGTCGCGCTTGTTATTCGTAATTGGTGCACTTTTAGTATTCCGAGCCGGCTCTTTTGTGCCGATTCCTGGTATTGACGCTGCTGTACTTGCCGATTTGTTCGAACAGCAAAAAGGTACCATCGTTGAAATGTTTAACATGTTCTCCGGTGGTGCTCTTGAGCGTGCATCTATATTAGCATTGGGCATCATGCCGTATATTTCGGCATCTATTGTTGTCCAATTGCTAACTGTAGTTCATCCAGCGTTAGCTGAACTCAAAAAAGAGGGTGAAGCAGGCCGTCGTAAGATAAGCCAATACACACGCTACGGCACGCTTGTACTTGCAACCTTCCAAGCTATAGGTATTGCAACTGGCCTACCAAACATGGTCGACAATCTGGTTGTTATCAACCAAACCATGTTTACGCTAATTGCTACCGTAAGTTTAGTAACCGGTACCATGTTCTTGATGTGGTTAGGTGAACAAATTACAGAGCGCGGAATTGGTAACGGTATTTCGATACTGATTTTTGCAGGTATTGTTGCTGGATTGCCTTCTGCAATCGGTCAAACAATCGAGCAAGCGCGTCAAGGTGAATTGCATGTACTTCTTCTGTTGCTAATCGCGGTATTAGCTTTTGCAGTAATTTACTTCGTTGTTTTCATGGAACGTGGTCAACGCCGAATCGTCGTTAACTATGCGAAACGTCAACAAGGTCGTAAAGTATTTGCTGCGCAAAGCTCGCACTTGCCTCTTAAAATTAACATGGCAGGTGTAATTCCAGCGATTTTTGCATCAAGTATTATCTTGTTCCCAGGAACATTGGCTCAGTGGTTTGGTCAAAACGGTGAGAGCAGCGCGTTCGGTTGGTTAACTGACGTGTCTTTGGCTCTTAGCCCAGGTCAACCGTTGTATGTAATGCTTTATGCAGCAGCAATTATCTTCTTCTGTTTCTTCTACACGGCGTTGGTTTTCAACCCGCGTGAAACAGCAGATAACTTGAAGAAGTCTGGTGCATTCGTACCCGGTATCCGCCCAGGTGAGCAGACAGCGAAATACATTGATAAAGTAATGACACGTTTAACCCTTGCTGGAGCACTGTACATTACCTTTATCTGTCTGATTCCCGAGTTCATGATGGTCGCGTGGAACGTACGTTTCTACTTCGGCGGTACATCGCTACTAATCGTAGTTGTTGTAATTATGGACTTTATGGCACAGGTACAGACTCATCTGATGTCTCAACAGTATGATTCTGTGTTGAAGAAAGCGAATCTGAAAGGCTACGGCCGTTAATCCGGCGGTAGACTCAGTTTCATTTACGGAGTTTAGCAATGAAAGTTCGTGCTTCCGTTAAAAAAATCTGCCGTAACTGTAAAGTAATCAAGCGTAACGGTGTCGTTCGCGTGATTTGCAGTGAGCCAAAGCACAAACAGCGCCAAGGCTAATTAGCAGAAATTTTTACTTGAAAATGAAGGTTGGGTCGAGTATATTCCTCGGCCTACCTTTTGCGTGCAAAAGAAGTAGTATTCCGCAGCGTATCCATAACGGGCTTTGCTGCGGCTAATTCTTTTATAGAAACACTTAGGAGTGAATAATGGCCCGTATAGCAGGCATTAACATTCCTGATCAGAAACATGCAGTAATCGCTCTAACAGCGATCTACGGCATCGGTAAAACTCGCTCTCAAGCTATCCTAGCTGAAGTGGGTATTGCTGAAAATGTTAAGATCAGTGAACTAACTGAAGAGCAGATCGATCAACTGCGTGATGGTGTAGCTAAGTACACTGTAGAAGGTGATCTACGTCGTGAAGTATCTATGAACATCAAGCGTCTTATGGACCTTGGCTGTTACCGTGGTCTTCGTCATCGTCGCAGTCTACCACTACGTGGACAGCGTACTAAAACCAACGCTCGCACCCGTAAGGGTCCGCGTAAGCCGATCAAGAAATAATCGGGAAGGTAGAGTACAATGGCTAAACAACCAACTCGCGCTC
The DNA here is from genome assembly GCF_033337395.1 of Vibrio sp. YT-19(2023). Taxonomy (NCBI): domain Bacteria; kingdom Pseudomonadati; phylum Pseudomonadota; class Gammaproteobacteria; order Vibrionales; family Vibrionaceae; genus Vibrio; species Vibrio sp. YT-19(2023). Next base: position 28,699 of record NZ_JAWOQN010000016.1, read on the forward strand.
GTAAGCGCGTACGCAAGCAAGTTGCAGATGGCGTTGCGCACATCCATGCTTCTTTCAATAACACAATCGTAACCATTACTGACCGTCAAGGTAACGCTCTTGCATGGGCTACTGCAGGTGGTTCTGGTTTCCGTGGTTCTCGTAAGTCTACTCCGTTCGCTGCACAGGTTGCTGCTGAGCGTTGTGCTGAAATGGCTAAAGAATACGGCCTAAAGAACTTGGAAGTTATGGTTAAGGGTCCTGGTCCAGGTCGCGAATCTACTGTTCGTGCACTAAACGCCGCTGGTTTCCGCATCACAAACATCGTTGATGCTACACCAATCCCTCATAACGGTTGTCGTCCACCTAAGAAACGTCGCGTATAACGTTTCTAGGACAATTGGAGAAGAATCATGGCAAGATATTTGGGTCCTAAGCTGAAGCTTAGCCGTCGTGAAGGCACTGACTTATTCCTTAAGTCTGGTGTTCGCGCGATCGATACCAAGTGTAAAATTGATAACGCACCAGGTGTACACGGCGCTCGTCGCGGTCGTCTATCTGAGTATGGCGTTCAGCTTCGTGAGAAGCAAAAAGTACGTCGTATGTACGGCGTTCTAGAAAAACAATTCCGTAACTACTACAAAGAAGCTGCTCGCCTAAAAGGCAACACTGGTGAAAACCTACTTCAGCTTCTTGAAGGTCGTCTTGATAACGTAGTTTACCGCATGGGCTTTGGCGCAACTCGCGCAGAAGCACGTCAGCTAGTTAGCCACAAAGCTATCCTAGTAAACGGTAAAGTTGTAAACGTTCCTTCTTTCAAAGTAGCGGCTAATGACGTTGTTTCTATTCGCGAGAAAGCTAAACAGCAAGCTCGTATCAAAGCAGCTCTAGAAGTTGCTGAACAACGTGAAAAACCAACTTGGATTGAAGTAGATGGTGGCAAGATGGAAGGTACATTCAAGCGTATGCCTGAGCGTTCTGATCTATCAGCTGACATCAACGAACAATTGATCGTCGAGCTTTACTCTAAGTAAGGTTTAAACTAAAGAGAGGACACAATGCAGGGTTCTGTAACAGAATTTCTTAAGCCACGTCTAGTTGACATCGAACAAATCAGCTCGACTCACGCAAAAGTAACTCTTGAGCCATTAGAGCGTGGCTTTGGTCATACTCTGGGTAATGCACTTCGCCGCATCCTTCTATCTTCTATGCCAGGTTGTGCTGTAACAGAAGTAGAAATTGAAGGCGTACTTCATGAGTACAGCACGAAAGAAGGCGTTCAAGAAGATATTCTTGAAATTCTTCTAAACCTTAAAGGTTTGGCTGTGCGCGTTGCCGAAGGCAAAGATGAAGTGTTCATTACTTTGAACAAATCAGGCTCGGGCCCTGTGGTTGCAGGTGACATCACCCATGATGGTGATGTAGAGATCGCTAACCCTGAACACGTAATTTGTCACCTAACGGATGACAACGCTGAGATCGCAATGCGTATCAAAGTTGAACGTGGTCGTGGTTATGTTCCAGCTTCTGCGCGTATCCATAACGAAGAAGACGAGCGTCCTATCGGTCGCCTACTAGTAGATGCTACTTACAGCCCAGTAGACAAAATTGCCTACGCTGTAGAGGCAGCTCGTGTAGAACAGCGTACTGATCTAGACAAGCTTGTTATCGATATGGAAACAAACGGTACTCTAGAACCTGAGGAAGCAATCCGTCGTGCAGCTACAATCCTAGCTGAACAATTGGATGCATTCGTAGATCTTCGTGATGTACGAGTTCCTGAGGAGAAGGAAGAGAAGCCAGAATTCGATCCGATCCTACTGCGTCCTGTAGACGATCTTGAACTAACAGTTCGCTCTGCTAACTGTTTGAAAGCAGAAGCGATTCACTACATCGGTGATCTAGTACAACGTACTGAGGTTGAGCTACTTAAAACGCCTAACCTTGGTAAAAAATCTCTTACTGAGATTAAAGACGTACTTGCGTCACGTGGTCTGTCTCTGGGCATGCGCCTAGAAAACTGGCCACCTGCATCAATCGCTGAAGATTAATCGATACTAGTTAGAAGGATTAGGTCATGCGCCATCGTAAGAGTGGTCGTCAACTCAACCGCAACAGCTCACATCGCAAAGCGATGTTCAGCAACATGGCTAGCTCTCTAGTACGTCATGAAGTTATCAAGACTACTTTGCCAAAAGCAAAAGAGCTACGTCGCGTAGTTGAGCCTTTGATTACACTAGCTAAGACTGACAGTGTTGCTAACCGTCGTCTAGCATTTGCACGTACTCGTGACAACGAAGTAGTTGCAAAACTATTTAACGAACTAGGTCCACGTTTTGCTGCTCGTCAGGGCGGTTACACTCGTATCCTAAAAGCTGGCTTCCGTGCTGGTGATAAAGCTCCAATGGCTTACATTGAGCTTGTAGATCGCCCAGCTGCTGAAGAAGCTGCTGAGTAATCAGTTCGTAAGAACGAGAAAGCCGAGCATTAGCTCGGCTTTTTTGTATCTGTAATTCAGTAAACCTTTATATCCAGCCTGCATTTATTTCAACCCATGCAGACTGGCAATTTAAAAAGTGATTATCACTTGCGCTTATTTACTAGTATTCCACAACCCGCCCAACGAACTTAGAAGCCCTTCGCTAGCGCCTTGCTTGTTCAAGTAATCCAAGATTACTGGAGCAAACTGACTGATCATAGATGGGTCTAAACCTAACGTATCGAATGCACTTTTTACTGCACTGATATTCTCAATATTTCCTAGTAAGCTTTGTGCTCCTTGCAAGTTTGAAAGTCCAGGAATCAAAGACTGTAATTCACTACTATTTTCTTGCGAAAGCTGGCTTTGAGCCAAAGCGAGTAGCGCACCACTGCCTCCGGCTGCTTGCTCAGTGGATACTGGTAATTGGCTAGTTAGCATGTCTGTTAATGGAGATGACTCGGTGTTCAAGCTGCTGCCGACCATGTCCATCAGACCACTTTCTTTACTTTTTTGAGTGACTGAATCTAAGAATGCGTGCGCACTACCAATGTTGATTGATAGGAGTGCTAGAGTTAGGAGTGTTTTACGCATAGTACCTCCAAAGGTTGAGCGTTTTTTAAAAGTGATTTTATTTTTAAAGGCTATCAGAGTGAAAGGTTCAGAGGTGAGAAAGTCTATTCAGTTTAGACAAAAAAACGGCGCTAGTGCGCCGTTTTATTTAATCATAATTGAAAATGGTTTCAATTAGATAATATCTAATAGTTCTACTTCGAAAACTAAAGCTGCAAATGGAGGGATAGCCGCACCAGCGCCACGCTCACCGTACGCAAGATCTTGTGGTACGTATAGCTTCCACTTAGAGCCAACAGGCATTAGTTGTAGTGCCTCTACCCAACCTTTGATCACACCTGTAACAGGGAATTCAGCAGGTTGACCGCGAGATACAGAGCTATCGAATACAGTACCGTCAGTTAGCTCACCGTGGTAGTGAACGCGAACTGAGCTTTCTGCTGTAGGAACTGCACCAGTACCTTCAGAAATGATTTCGTACTGAAGACCAGAGTCTAGAACGTTAACTTCAGGTCGTAGAGCGTTGTCTTTTAGGAACGCTTCGCCTTCTGCTGCCGCAATTTTTGCTGCTTCTTGGCGAGCTGTTTCTGCACGAGTGTGAAGTTCTTGTAGTGCTTTGTTGATTTCATCAATTTCGATTGATGGCATGTCACCAGTTAGTGCTGTTGCAATACCCGCTGCGATAGCATCAACGCTAAGATCTTCAAGACCAGAGCCTGCAAGTTGCTGACCCATTTGCAGACCAATGCCGTAGCTTGCTTTTTGTTCTGCAGTTTCAAATTTAATTTCAGACATGAATGTCGCTCTTATTAGGAGTGATAAAGGTAACAGGATATCAGTTTCGAGCTTAGGTTTAAATGATTGCGACTGAATGCTTAATTGAGGCGGCCAGGTTGTGACTTATCTCTTACTCCAAGTGAAATTTCTGCTAATTTAATCCCAATTCCATTTTAGTTTGGTGAAAAACATATACTCTCCGCGTCGGTATTTTTATACTGGCCGTAGAAGTATTAAGGGACTCATTACAATGAATCGTCGCAGAAAGAAAAAGCAGCAAGTCGACTATGTCGAGTTGGTTAAACAAAAATTCGCTGCTATCGACTGGAAGCAGCCGTTCAACAAAGAGCAATGGTTGGAGCGTATACAGCCTGTTAAGCAGTTTTGGTTGCGCCTGCCTAAATTTCATCAGCGTGCTTTGATGGTCTTAGTGCCATTGATTCTGGTACTCCTTGTTATTCCTTTGCCGAATAAAACAGACCAGCCAGTTGAGCAGACTGAGGTCGATCATCAACGCGTAGCGATTGAGCTGAACGCGCAGAGTTTAAGCCAGCAGCGAACCTCTCAGAACTCTGGACCGAAATCTGAAGACTGGAAAGAGTACACGGTTAAAAATGGTGATACATTAGCGCAGGTTTTCAGAAGTAATCAGCTCTCTATGGCGGATCTTAGCGCTCTGGTCAAAATAGAAGGCAGTGATAAGCCGCTAAGCCAAATAAAGCAGGGACAATTGATTCGCTTTAAGCTTAGTGACGAAGGCGAGTTAGATATGCTACAGCTGGAAAAAAGCGGGCGGTCCGTTATGTTTTTCCGTTTATCGGATGGGACCTTTGGACGTAACAAGTAAACGCTTCAAATGAAAAGACGCGAAGATATCGCGTCTTTTTAGTCAGTTTTTCATAGCGATTAGTTTTCATAGTAACCAATCGAGTTGAAGCTTATAGCGCTACGGATTCTTTCCGCATATCCACATGAGGGATACCATCTTCAAGATAGCACTCTGAGATAACCTTGAATCCATGACTAGCATAAAACTGGATGAGGTGTTCTTGAGCACCTATATCTATTGTCTGTCCTGGCCATAATGTTTCGCATTGTGCCAAGGCCTTGTCCAATAACTTATGACCTAAGCCACCGCCTCGCGCGGTCTGCTTTGTCACCACTCGACCAATACTCACATTGTCATACGTAGTGCCTGCGGGCAGTAATCTTGCGCAAGCAACCAGTTCATCACCGTGATAGCCTATTAGATGATAAATGCCTTCCAGCGTGTCCTTACCATCAAGTTCAGGGTAAGGGCAGGTTTGTTCAACAACGAATACATCCACACGCAATTTCATCATTTCATACAGCTGCGTGGTTGTTAGCTGAGCAAAGGGCAAAGTAATCCAAGTGAGCATGTTGTTTTCCGTAATGAGAATAGAGTGACTGACTTTACTTTGTTTTGAGCTCATACTCATTAACAAAGGTTAATTAGCACTGGTTTTCCCACCAAATCTGGTGATAATGTGCCCTCTTTCCATCTCACCTGAGGATATCCCCGTGAGCAAACAAACATTCGATCAAGTTGGGCTTAACCCAGCGTTACTCGCCACACTTGATTCCCTGAACTATACCCACATGACGCCAATTCAAGCTTTGAGCTTGCCTGCAATCCTAAAACATCGTGATGTCATCGGGCAGGGTAAAACGGGCTCAGGTAAAACCGCTGCATTTGGTTTAGGGGTTTTATCGAACCTCAACGTCAAACGCTTTCGTGTCCAGTCATTAGTATTGTGTCCAACACGTGAGCTTGCAGATCAAGTAGCGAAGGAAATTCGTACTTTAGGTCGCGGCATTCATAATATTAAAGTGCTTACTCTCTGCGGTGGGATGCCAATGGGGCCACAAATTGGTTCGTTAGAGCATGGTGCGCATATCCTAGTTGGTACTCCTGGTCGTATTTTGGATCACCTTGAAAAAGGCCGAATTGATCTTAGCGAACTGAATACCTTGGTGCTAGATGAAGCTGATCGCATGTTGGACATGGGTTTCCAAGACGCATTAGATGCAATCATCGATGCAGCGCCAAAGCAGCGTCAAACTCTACTTTTCAGTGCTACTTTTCCAGAAAAAATTGAGCAAATTGCGCAGCGTATAATGCAGACACCGGAAGTGATTAAGGTGGAATCGACGCATGATACTTCAAGCATTGCGCAGTACTTCTATAAAGTTGAAGGCTCGGAAGCGCGTGATGAAGCATTGGCGAATTTGCTGCTGACTCACCAACCAGAGTCCGCGGTTGTTTTTTGTAATACCAAAAAAGAAGTGCAAAGTGTCGCAGATGAGTTGCATCACAAAGGATTCAGCGTTATCGATATCCACGGGGACTTAGAGCAGCGTGAACGCGACCAAGCATTGGTGCAGTTTGCTAACAAGAGTGTGTCTATCCTTGTTGCAACAGACGTTGCAGCGCGTGGTTTGGACGTTGATAATCTTGATGCTGTCTTTAACTTTGAGCTATCGCGCGATCCTGAGGTTCATGTGCACCGTATTGGTCGTACAGGTCGTGCGGGTAGTAAAGGTTTAGCGTTTAGCTTTTTTGGTGAGAAAGACGGTTTACGTGTAGCTCGTATTGAAGAATACCTAGAGATGGACGTGGTACCAGCAACATTGCCTGCCAAATCAAATCAGCAGCCATACCAAGCGAAGATGGTGACGATTAACATTGATGGCGGTAAGAAACAGAAAGTACGACCGGGTGATATTTTAGGTTGTCTGACAGGAAAAAATGGTATTCCAGGCTCTCAAGTCGGAAAGATCCATCTGTTCCCTGTGCGCGCTTATGTTGCCGTCGAAAAGTCTGTGGCTAAAAAGGCTCTACAAACCATTAGTAACGGCAAGATGAAAGGGCGCCAGTTCCGGGCGCGAATTCTTAAATAGCTCAAATAGCAGAGAAAAAGCTCTTCGTTTGAAGAGCTTTTTTCTTTTTTGAGTTTATTTGAGAGTGTGATCTTTGGTTAAGCGTGCTTTGATTCGACTCAAACTGATTGGTGTAATGCCCAGGTAGGCCGCAATTTGACTATCGGTAATACGTTGCTTTAAATCTGGGTAATGAGCGCAAAATAATTGATATCGTTCTTCTGGAGAGTAGAGCAACATAAAGCGTTCTTTGTTCTCTTTATTAACCAGTTGGTTTTCGAGTAGCTTTAAGTAAATGGCGTGCTTTTCTGCTCGCCAGTGATGCAACGTTTCAATTGGCAAGCAAAATAGCTGACAAGCGCTCAGCGTTTCCAATAAGTAAGGCGAAGGTTGGTCCTTTATTATGCTCTCAAACCCGATAACCCAGTCCTTCTCCCAATAAAATTCTTTACTGAATTCTTTGCCGTGCTCAGTAAGATAGCTTGCGTGGCATAACCCCTCAATGATGAAGTAAAGGTGTGAGCTAAACTCCCCTTGGTGATTAAGAATGTGGCGTGTAGGCAGTTCGAGTAACTCACCATTTTCAATAAGTTGGTTTGCTTCTGTCTCTAAAAAGCCATGTTTGACTAAGTCTGAAAAAAGATCGCTGTGCATGTGATAACTCAGAAACGGTTTTCTTTATTTTAACGGGTTTTATTGGTAACAAAAAAGCGGCTCATGAGAGCCGCTTAGTGTTGTTGTCAAATCAACCTTATTTATTCAGATCGATTTGATAAATTGCGAAACCAATGTCGTCTGTTGACACGCGTTTCATTGGGTATTGTCCTTTCTCTTTGATGAACTGCGCCGCTTTATCGCTAGGGGAGGTTTCGAAACGAATATCTAGCTTGTTATCGGACTTAATCGGTGCGAAAGACCAGTTGTTGTCAGCGCTTGGTGTCACTTCTCCTTTTTCTTCACTCACGCGAGAAATATAAGTGGCGACGACAGAGCGGTTTTCATCTGGTGCGTCAAATGCAATGAAATCTGGGCCTGTACCAGGGAAAGTATTGCTATATGCACGGTAGTTATTGGTTGCGATGATGAAATCTTGCTTCGGATTGACAGGCTTACCATTGAACGTCAGATTCACAATGCGCTGAGAATCTGGATTAATCACTTTACAATCCGCATCGTACTTCGGCGGTTGGGTAACGTCGATTTGGTAGTTAACCCCATCAATAACATCGAAGTTGTACGTACGGAAATTATCCCAATCAATCAAAGATTGCGGTTTAGGATTGTTGATGTCGATGTGGTTGAATTGACCCGCACTGCACTCTAGCCATTCGCGAACTTCTTTACCTTTCACTTTCATCGCAACCAAGGTGTTTGGATATAAGTAAAGATCGGCCGCATTACGGAAGGTGAGCTGACCGGATTCTACTTCTGTAAAGTTATTCGGATCGTTCTTACGACCGCCGACTTTAAATGGTGCTGCCGCACTCAGTACTGGAATGTCAGAAAGGTCTGGGTCGCCTTGAATAAAGCGTTCTACGTAGTCTTTCTGAGCAAGGTTAACGATTTGAATGGTGGGGTCGTCCTGCACTAATGCCAAGAAGCTGTACATGACATCATTTGCTTTGCCGATTGGTTGGTTTACAAATTCACGAGTGCCTTTGTGATCTTCTTCTAACGCTTTCACAATATCTGCATCGGCTTTAGCTAATGACTTCTTATTTACTTTATCGAAGATAGGGCGTGCTTCTGCTTGGCCTTCGACGACTTGCCATCTGCCGTCTTTCTCTTTCAGCATCAAATCCATCACACCTACGTGACTTCCCCAGCGGCCCGGCATCACGGACGTTACACCATTGATGGTCCCTTTATTTATATCAACACCAGGTAGGTTTACGAAGTCTTTCCCTGGGAAGACGGCGTGAGAGTGACCAAAAGCAATCGCATCAATACCTTCAACTTCTGTGAGGTAGTAAACAGAGTTTTCAGCGCCTAGTTTGTATGGATCAGTAGAAATGCCCGAGTGTGGAATCGCCACAATCACGTCTGCGCCTTCTTTCTTCATTTGAGGAATCAGTTTCTCTGCTGTTTCCTTAATGTCTTTAGCAAAGACTTTGCCTTCTAAGCTCTTCTTATCCCACACCATAATTTGTGGTGGTACAAAGCCGATGTAACCCACTTTTATTTGATGCGCTTCGCCGTTTGTGTCTTTAAATGTGTGAGTTTTGATGAGGTAAGGCTTGAAGTAATGCTCACCGGTTTGTTTATCAAATACGTTTGCATTGATGTAAGGGAAGTTTGCACCCTTCAACGTCGTTTGTAGGAAATCTAAGCCATAGTTGAACTCATGATTGCCAATGTTGCCCACATCGTAGTCTAGCTGGTTCATCGCTTTGTAGACTGGGTGCACGTCGCCAGGATTAATCCCCTTTGCCGCCATGTAATCGCCCATTGGGCTGCCCTGAATTAAATCACCGTTATCTACTAGTACCGTGTTTTCTGTCTCGGACTTAGCTTGTTTCACTATTGTCGCTGCGCGACTTAAACCGATTTGCTGTGATGGTTGGTCTTTGTAGTAATCGTAATCCATCACGTTGGTGTGAATGTCGGTGGTTTCGATAATACGAAGCTTGATGGTATCGGCCATTGTTGGGCCAGCAAGCGTTAGCATGCCACTTAATACTGCGAGGGAAATAGGATGAACTGCCACTTTCATTTGGTGCTCCAATTCAATGATAAGGGGAAATCGTACTGCGTAATGTATCAAACACGGATGCAACTCGATGATAAAGATACAGAAAACTGTGAACATTAATCAGTTTACTGAACCTTATTCATATTAACCGCCGACTTTTTCACGCTTTTGAATGAGACCAAACAAAAACTTCTTAGCAGATTTTTGAATAAAAAATGAAATTTTAGAATTTCAGGTAATATAAACGCCCCGCCATAATGCTTGCATAACGATATCAATGGACGATGAGCAAGCACATGGCAACGAACGATTCAGTCACTTCTTTTCCTAAACCAAAGCCCCGGTTAGTTTCTGACAACCCAGTCGCTGGTGTTACTCGTTTTGCAAAGCAATCGCTACAGCCTGGTGAAGTCGCCTTAGTAGGTGCAGGACCAGGCGATCCTGAACTTCTGACGGTGAAAGCACTGAACTGCTTGCAGCAAGCTGACGTGGTTTTGTACGACTACTTGGTGTCTGAAGAAATCATGGCATTGATTCCAAGCGATACGATTTTGGTGTGCGTTGGGAAGCGAGCTGGGCATCACAGTGTGCCGCAGGAGAAGACGAATCAGCTTTTGGTGGATTTTGCCAAGCAGGGCTACAAAGTAGTGCGCATTAAAGGTGGGGATCCGTTTGTATTTGGTCGTGGTGGTGAAGAGTTAGAAGTGCTTGCTGATGCCGGCGTTCGTTTTCAAGTTGTCCCTGGCATTACCGCAGCAGCTGGCGCAACCGCTTATGCTGGTATTCCACTGACTCATCGTGATTATGCGCAATCGGCCATCTTTGTGACTGGCCACTTGAAAGAAGAAAGTGATGAGATGGATTGGTCCACGTTGGCGCGTGGGAATCAGACTTTAGTGATCTACATGGGGCTGATGAAATCACACTATATTCAGAATCAACTCATTAAGCATGGCCGTTCAGCGTCGACTCCGATTGCCATTATTGAGCGTGGCACGCAGATTCAACAAAAAGTATTTACGGGAGAACTCTCCCAACTCTCTGATTTATCGAAGGAAGCACAATCGCCATCTTTGATTGTTGTCGGAGAGGTAGTGCGGCTGTCTCAAAAGTTAGACTGGTTTTTGTCTAGTACTGAATTCAACAAAAGTGCTATTGCCAACTCCATATAATTTCAGACCAAAGATTAGAGACGTAATGCGCCTTCAAGCTTAAAAAGGAAATACAAAACATGGACCAACAACGTTTAACTCACCTTAAACAACTCGAAGCGGAGAGTATCCACATCATCCGTGAAGTTGCGGCTGAGTTTGATAACCCAGTCATGATGTATTCGATTGGTAAAGACTCATCAGTGATGCTGCACCTTGCGCGTAAAGCTTTTTACCCAGGTAAGATTCCATTTCCATTGCTGCATGTTGACACCGATTGGAAGTTCCGCGAGATGATTGAATTTCGTGATCGCACCGCGGCCAAATACGGTTTTGAGCTTTTGGTACATAAGAATCCAGAAGGTCTAGCCATGGGCTGTAGTCCGTTTGTTCATGGTTCTTCTAAGCACACTGACATCATGAAGACTCAAGGCTTAAAACAAGCGCTGAACAAGTACGGTTTTGATGCGGCCTTTGGTGGTGCGCGCCGCGACGAAGAGAAATCACGGGCGAAAGAGCGCGTGTATTCATTCCGCGATAAGAACCATACATGGGATCCTAAAAACCAACGTCCTGAGCTATGGAAGACGTACAACGGCCAGGTCAATAAGGGTGAGAGCATTCGTGTATTCCCGCTGTCTAACTGGACTGAGCTTGATATCTGGCAATACATCTATTTAGAAAACATCGAGATCGTGCCGCTTTACCTCGCGGACAAACGCCCAGTTGTTGAACGCGATGGCATGCTGATCATGGTTGATGATGATCGTATGGAGCTTCAACCGGGTGAAGTGATTGAAGAGAAGAGTGTGCGCTTCCGTACCCTTGGTTGTTATCCATTGACTGGGGCCATCGAGTCTGAAGCAAACACTTTAACTGGCATTATCGAAGAGATGCTGGTGGCAACGTCGAGTGAGCGCCAAGGCCGAGCGATCGACCACGATCAGTCAGGATCGATGGAGCTTAAGAAACGTCAAGGTTACTTCTAAAGGATCTAAGGAAAGATAATGAACAGTGCAGTTGAAGCTCAATTAGCCGAGCTTGGTATCGAAGGCTATTTAACACAACACCAGTACAAGTCGTTACTTAGATTCTTGACTTGTGGCTCGGTGGATGACGGTAAAAGTACATTAATCGGTCGCTTACTCCATGACTCAAAACAAATTTATGAAGATCAGCTAGCGGCAGTGCACTCAGACAGCCAACGTGTGGGTACCACGGGTGAAAAGCCTGACCTTGCGTTGTTGGTCGATGGCTTACAAGCTGAGCGTGAGCAGGGGATCACGATTGATGTGGCTTACCGCTATTTCTCGACGCAGAAACGTAAATTCATCATTGCAGATACTCCTGGACACGAGCAGTACACACGTAACATGGCTACAGGTGCATCGACATGTGACTTAGCTGTGATTCTGGTTGATGCACGTAAGGGCATTCTCGATCAAACTCGTCGTCACTCTTTCATTTCCAACCTGTTGGGCTTGAAGCACTTTGTTGTGGCGATCAACAAGATGGACTTAGTGGATTACTCGCAAGAGCGCTTTGAAGAGATCCGCGACGAGTATTTGAAGTTCTCTGAGAATCTGACAGGGGATATTGATATTCAAATCATCCCGATCTCAGCGCTTGAAGGGGACAATGTGGTGGATAAAGGCCAAAACCTGACTTGGTTTAAAGGCCCATCATTGCTTGAGCTTCTTGAAACGGTCGATGTGGATCAAGAAAAAGGCGCGGGTGAATTCCGCTTCCCTGTGCAATACGTTAATCGTCCTAACCTCGATTTCCGTGGTTTTGCGGGGACCATTTCTTCTGGTTCGATCAAAGTCGGTGATGCCATTAAAGCATTGCCATCGGGTAAAACGTCAACTGTGGCACGTATTGTGACATTTGATGGTGATATCGAAGAAGCTCGTGCCGGATTAGCTGTCACTCTGACGCTAAGCGATGAGATCGATATTAGCCGTGGCGATTTGATTGTTCTAGATAATGCTCAAGTGGAAACCACAAACCATTTGCTTGCCGATGTGGTATGGATGACAGAGCAACCCCTGCAACCGGGTCGTGACTATGACATCAAAATCGCAGGTAAGAAAACCGTAGGTCATGTTGAAGCGATTCGTCATCAATATGACATTAATAATCTCTCGACTCATAGCTCGGCAGAGCTGCCATTGAATGGTATTGGTTTGTGTGAATGGTCTCTTAATGAGTCAGTCGCGCTGGACAATTATCAAGACTGTGCAGATACCGGTGGCTTTATCATTATCGATCGTCTGACAAACGTGACGGTTGGTGCTGGCATGGTTAAAGAGAGCCTCGCCGTGGTTGAGCGCGATTTGACGGGCATCTCTGCGTTTGAAGTTGAGCTTAATGCGCTTGTCCGTAAACACTTCCCACACTGGGAAGCAAAAGACGTCAGCCAGTTTCTGAAAAAGTAACTGGCTCACCCAAGTACGATAATTTCAGGCACTGTTTGCTGTTGTACTTGGGGTGTCGCTACCTAACTGAATTGCGAAATGTCGTTAGGTATTCTCCTAATACCAGAATGCTTCGGTGGAGCCCAAGAAACCGAGCATTCTGATGTTCTTTTCGCTTGCGCTGATTTTTGTCTGTTTGCTCGTTTGTCGGTGATTCATGGATAAATGAGTCGTTGTTGTGCCCTTTAGGGCTATTTGGTAAGGAAAGGCTATGTGGGAACAAGGGTTTGTGTTAGCGATTTTGCTTGGCATTATCACTTGCTTGCTTGTCACGAAAATTAAGCCTAGTTATGTCTTTGCGGGTGCCGCTTTTATTGCATTCATGGCTGGGATGATGGATTCAGCCACTATCGCATCCAATTTTACCAACTCTTCATTGTTAACCCTGGTTCTATTGATTCTTGCATCCTGTGCTCTAGAAAAAACACTGCTGATCAGTTGGGTGAGCCGAAGTATCTCTGAGGGCCAGTTAGGCAGCGTGATTGCTAAGCTCGGTGTGTCGACCGCCTTGCTTTCTTCATTTACGAATAATACCGCTGTGGTTGTCTCATTGATTGGGGCGATTAAGCGTAATCAGCAGCATGCACCTTCGAAATTACTTATTCCCTTGTCTTACGCCGCCATTTTTGGTGGCACGTTAACTTTGATTGGTACGTCGACTAACTTAATCATCAACAGCTTTGTCGAAGACGCAGGCTTACCGAGCCTGAGCTTTTTTACACCTACGATGATAGGTTTGGCTGTGCTGGTGGGAGGGATGCTGATTCTTATCCCGCTCAGCTACTTGCTACCGAATTATGATGATCAAAACCAAGAAGATTTACCTTACTTTCTTGAGTCTCGCGTTGAGCCTGGATCACCGCTAGTTGGGCGTACGATCAGCGAGAATAATTTACGTGCGCTGCGCAAACTGTTTCTTGCAGAAGTGGTGCGCGATGGTGTTACTGTTTCTTCTGTGGGACCGGATTTTGTGCTCAACGCAAAAGACCGCCTGTTATTTTGTGGCGATGTTGAGAGCGTCGCGACCCTGCAAGAAATTCCGGGCCTCAAGTTGTTTGGTCAGCAGCACTTAAATGGGCAAAACTTTATCGAAGTTGTGGTGAGCTCGTCGGCGACGTTTTGCTACAAAACCCTCAAAGAGAGCCGATTCCGCGACCGATTCGATGCCGTTGTTGTGGCGATTCGCCGAGGCCACGAACGCCTAGAAGGTGGCTTGGGTAGCATTACCTTAGCGCCAGGGGACACGTTAGTTCTGGTTCCAGGCAAGCGTTTTGAGTCTGAACGCCGAGCTCATCGTAAAGAGTTTGTTTTAGTGCATGACTTGGACTCTAGCGCTCGGCTTGATACTAATAAGTCTTCCATTGTATTACTGGGCTTTGCAGCCGTAATTGGATGCGCTCTATTAGAGTTAGTACCGATTATTAAAGGTCTAGCTGCGTACCTTATCGCGCTTATTGCGTTTGGTATTGTGCAGATTTCAGAACTGCGCCGCCGTTTTCCGATTGATATCGTCGTGATTGTCGGTTCCGCTTTGTCTATTGCTCAACTGATGATCTCTTCTGGATTGTCAGAAAGAATGGGAGTGATGTTTATTGAAGCGTTTAATGGCTGGGGAGTATTTGGTGCCTTGGTGGCGACTTATATCATGACATTGGTACTCACTGAATTGGTGACAAACAATGCCGCGGCTGCGCTTTCTTTTCCTATCGGCTATAGCATGGCGGTGGGTTATGGCGTGGATCCGATGCCATTCATCATGGCGGTTTTGTTCGGCGCGAGTGCGAGCTTTATCTCTCCCTACGGTTACCAAACTAACCTGCTGGTGTACAGCGTAGGAAATTACAAATTGACCGACTACGTGAGAATTGGAGTGCCAATTTCGATTGTGTACTCTGTATTAGTACTTACTTTGATCCCGGTCTTTTTCCCGTTTTAATTCCGATATTTACAAGGATACGTTATGACTGCCGAAACGACGGTAAAAGATGAAAACATTGTTTGGCACCAGCATTCGGTTGATAAACAGTTTCGTGCTGAATTAAAGAAGCAAAAACCTGCCGTATTGTGGTTCACTGGTTTATCTGGAGCGGGTAAATCAACCGTAGCAGGGGCGTTGGAAAATCGCCTTGCAGCATTGGGTTACCACACCTATTTATTGGATGGTGACAATGTACGACATGGTTTGTGTAGCGATTTAGGTTTTTCTGAACAGGACCGTCGCGAGAACATTCGTCGCATTGGTGAACTGGCGAAGTTGATGGCAGATGCGGGTTTAATTGTTCTGTCGGCGTTTATTTCACCGCATCGTGCAGAGCGGAAGTTAGTGCGCGATTTATTGCCAGAAGGCGAGTTTATCGAAGTGTATGTCAATGCATCTCTAGAGGTTTGCGAAGGTCGAGATCCTAAGGGTTTATACCGTAAAGCCCGTGCGGGAGAGATTCCTAATTTCACTGGTATTGATTCGGAATATCAAGCGCCAGAGAACCCTGAAATCGATTTGCCCGCGGGAGAAAAGAGTGTCGATGAGCTGGTGGATTTGTGCTTAATCGATCTTAAACAACGCGGTGTGATCCGATAAAAAAGCATTTAGATCATAGGTGACCTAAAGCTCTTTGAGCAGCTGGAGAAGTATTTGGCTCATAGGTAGTCAAATGCTTCTCAAGCTGGCTAGACGGTATGATGAACCGTACTTTTAGCTTCACTATGGACACTAAATCTATGATTTAACAGTGCAAGCATTTGCTCGTAGTATTCGGCATGTGGTTTGTTTCCGAGCAAGGTGCAGAGCTCATTGCCTGTGGGTGTGAAGCGGTAATATAAAAGGCGGACACCTTTACTGTTTACGTGCAGCGACAAGTTTTTACCTTGGTAGGTGAGGACCAACGGTGTCTCGATACTAATTTCGCCAGATTCAAGTTCGGCACTGTGCAGCAGCCCTAATTCAATTAAGAGCAACAAGCTTGAATACGGCAGTTGAAAACTTCCCATATTTAGGCTGTTGGCGACGTCTCGCTTGCCGAAGCTAAATATGCCTCCTTGCGCTTTGTAACCAATCAGCAGTTTTCTGCTGTGATCCCCTCCAAAACTGCACGCTAAAGAGGCGGCTCTTTGCAGAGTTTGTGCTTCCTTTGGTGACATATCCTTGAGGGTTTTCAACGCTTTCATGGACGTTGAACCCGGATTGGTCACTTCACGCTTCATCACTTGAGCCCATAGCTTTTGCATCGCGCTGTTATGGATGTCTTGAGCCATCTCAAAAAATCGATGCAACCAATCTTGGTCTGGCTCTCCCGCTGTCTCATCTCGGCATGAACTGTGCGCTAATTTTAAAATCTGTTCTAAGTTTTTTTGTCGCTGTTCTTGGCGTCTTTGCTCTCGCAATTGGGCTCTTTCAAACGCAGACTTGGCCGGCGGTTCGGTTTGCAGTAAGGCGTCAAGACCGTGTATTTGGGCTATGGTTTTTACCTTACTAGCACTGTCTTTTATGTAGCCTTGTTTCTTTTCTTGTTGCGTATTTTTTTTTGTGTCTGACTGATGTTCGATGACAACAGGTTGCTTTGTCGGGTCTGCCATTCGTTTTCCTACCAAGAACTGCGCGGTTCGCACGTTTAAATTTACACCTTATCTGACCAAGCGACCAGACAGGAGTTCTCAGTTTTTGAACGAATAGGGCTATTCAAAATGATAATGAGTTGTTAAAATTGTTATCGTTATTTTGGAGGGGCTATGAAGTTCTCAGAAGCAGGTAAACTCAAAAAGCACCTGTCGATAGCGTTTCTTTTGGTTATTTATGTGGGCGTATTAGCGTATTTATCTCGTTATATCGTTTAGCACAAAGCTAAAAAAGGCGCCAGTGTGACGCCTTAGGTGTAGCGAGGCTTATCGACGACTTAAATTACATATCGTCGTAGGCTTCTATTTCTGATCCCTCAATAACGTAAGCCGTTTCTGCCAGTTCGTGGTTTATCGTCTCGGTTTTCAACGTTCCAACCACATATATGACATCCCACAACTCTTGAACAGGCGCGCCTTTCGGAAACTTCACGTAAATGATCTGGTTTGGAGGCGGTGGTGGCACGTGAATACAAGCTCCAAAATATGGCACCAATAAAAACTCGGTGACGGTATCGGCATCACCTTCAAGTGGGATAACAAACCCTGGAATTTTAACTTGGCTTCCGTTCAGTTCTGGTCGAACATTACCAATCTTGGACTGCTGCGCTGCGCCACCACTGTGATCAGATGCAGGCATGCCTATACTGTCGAACAATTTACGCTCTTTTTCTGGAACAAGGTCAATCCAGTCAAGCTTCAATGGTTCTTCGCTGGCCATAACAGGCGCTGTGAATGCGACGACCAGCAAGCAACTTGCGAGTATTTTTTTCCACATTTTATTAAATCCTTATTGTCATTCCGTCACTCAGTGACTGTCGGTAGGCGCGGAGTGCGGGAATGAAACCAATCACAATACCAGCGCATTGTACGAAACCTAATAGTATCCACTCATAAGTAGATAAGATGCTTAAGGTGAGATGTATTCCATAGTGCTGTTGGATGATCGGCTGCGCGATAGCAAGAATAGCATACAGCCCTGTAACGCCAGTAATAATACCAGCAGCAGTAAGCAAGCTGGCTTCACTAATTAAGAGTGAGAAAACATGACGAGGCCTTGCTCCCATGGCACGCAAAATCGCCATTTCACGGCGGCGTTCCTGTAGGCTAGTTAATAGACTGCTTAACATACCTAACAACCCTGCAATCACGACAAAACCAGATACTGCCATTAGGGCTTGCTCTGCAACCGACATCATTCCCCATAACTCATGCAACGCAACGCCGGGCATAATGGCGCTAAGCGGCTCTTTGGGGTAGGTGTTAATTTGTCTTTGCAGGGCGAAAGTTTGAATACGAGATTTCAAACCAACGAGCATAGCGGTAATTTGTTTGGGCTGAAAGTCTCTGTTTTTGAGATCTTGTGCCTTGGGTGTCGGGCCCAAACGCGCACCACTTTCCCACCCAACGTGAATGGCTTCGATGGCTTCCAATGATACATGGACAGTTTTGTCGACTGGTGTTCCTGTAGGTGCAAGGATACCGACAACTTTAAATGGCAGATTGTCATGACGGCTAAAGCCAACGTCGCTAATGCCGTGGGCAATGATGATTTCGCTACCGATATCATAACCAAGTTGTTTAGCGACATCAGAACCTAGTACGGTTTCAAATAAACCATTGAATTCTCTACCCTTGCTGAATGTTAGTGGTTGCTTACTTCCAAACTTGTAATGCTCAAAGTAACTGTGATTGGTTCCCATAACTCGGAAGCCTTTATGCGAGTCGCCAAGCGAGATTGGAATAGCCCAATCGACTGAACGATGATTGGCAAACTCTTGGTAGCTTTTCCAATCGATGTTGTTGGTCGCATTACCAATACGAAACACAGAATAGAGCAATAGGTTCACTTGCCCAGAGCGTCCACCAATAATGAGGTCTGTGCCTGAAATTGTATTGGCGAAGCTATCCTTGGCTTGAGTTCGGATACGCTCGACGCCCAAGAGGAGTACCACTGAAATCGCAACGGTCATGATGGTTAGAATTGCCGTCGCTTTGCGGTTCATCAAGCTCTTCCAGGCGAGCTTTACAACAGCACTCATGATATGGCTCCTAGGCTAGATACTTGATTAATGTCGGGTAGATTGAGCGTGCGATCGAATAAGGGTTCGAGTGTTGGGTCGTGGCTAACGAATACCAGTGTGGCATTGGCTTGATTCGCTTGCTCCATAAGGAGCTCAATAAATGCTTTACGATTGTCATAGTCTAAAGCTGAGGTTGGTTCGTCAGCGATCACTAACTCTGGATGTCCTATCAGAGCTCGAGCCGCAGCCACACGTTGTTGTTGACCAATACTCAATTCAGAGACAGGGCGTGTATGAAGCTCGTTTGGCAAGTGCAGTCGTTCTAGTAGGGCCTGAGCCTGTTCATTTAACGTTTGAGATGAGGCACCTAAATGGGCACGGTCACGTCGTATTTTACTGAACTGACATGGCAATAATACGTTTTCAAGTACGTTAAGGTACGGCAATAAATTGAACTGTTGAAAGATGTAGCCAATATGATTGGCGCGAAAGCGGTCTCTCTGACTGGCACTTAAACTAGCAAGGTCAGTATCGAGTACAGATAGAGAGCCTGAAGTTAATGTGTTAATCCCCGTCAACAAAGCGAGCAAGGTCGATTTACCGCAGCCACTTGGACCTTTGATAAACACATGTTCGCCTTGTGTAATGTGTAATTTGGGGATGTGGATGGTCGCGTTGGTTGAACCGGGCCAGAAAAATTGGGCATCCTCTAGCTCGACAACATTTGGTGTGGTTTCAGTCATATTAAATCACCAAAGCTGTGGCGTGTAAGTGGGTACTTACACGCCACTCGTGTTATTTGATTACGATTTGGGTGTTATCTTTGCTTAATTTAATTGCTGATTGCATGGTATCAGTGAATATATTGACGCTGATGGACTCTGTAGTTGGGAATTGGTTAAACCAATCGGTTTGGATTTGGCTAAGCTGATTAACTTGTTCGCAATTGAAGCGATATTGCACCGAAAATTCACCGTGACCGCCATGATCGTGCGCCTCATCATGATCGTCATGGTGGTCATGTTTATCATGATGTTCATTATGATCATGGTGTTCGTGTCCTTCATGATCGTGATGTGCATGGTCATCATGGTCGTGCTCACTATGATCATGTTCCTCATGAGTTTCGCTTAGGTTGTGGCTCACGTAAGCTTCTTCAATATTACAATCAGCTTGTGAGTTAATAGCGAACAATGCGTTGCTGTCTTCGAGTGTAGCGACGGCTTGTTTAAGCGCTTGCTCTTGTTGTGCGTTTTCTGGAGCATGTTCGAAACCCACAACATCAGCTCCAGGAGCTGTGATCTCTACTAACAGATCTTTGCCATCTTGGGCGATATTAAACTCGACGTGACCATGCACATGAGCACCATGCTGGCGGTATTCGTTTGCATTCGCTGCTGTCGATAAAGTGAGGCCAATAGCAAGGGCTAAAACGTGTTTTGATGACATTGTATTTTTCCTAATTTTACTGGCATTAACCAAAGGCGGTATTGCTCAGATTCGAGTTTCACTAAGTTATTGTTCCCTGACACACTAGGTGCGGGAATGAACTCAATAATTTTGAGTGTGGAATAGTTTGGAAATTAAGCAAAATAAGGAGGGGCACGAGCAGCGCCAAGAACTTCTTCGCCGTACACGAGATGCAAAAAAACATGATGATGCTGGGCGCGCGTAAAAGTCGGTGTAGAGAGGGTAGGTTGTACCTTTGCTATACCGTGCTGAACACCAGAAAATAATTGGCAATGATGATGGGTATGATGGTCGGGCGTCAGATCGACTTGATGAAGTACAACCGCAAAGTTCCAAGCGATCAGCAACGCAACACTGAAAAATAAAGCAGTGCGATACCAATATCTTAGTGTTTTTTGCTGGTGGTGGTACATCTGAGCTCCTCTTACCGACTGTTATAATATAACACCCATAATGAATAAAAGTTCACTCTTTTGTTGGCTAGCAGAAAAATTTAACTCCACACATGCGTGCCGAAAAATATTGGTAATACTCTCTGATGGAAGTGTCGCACTTATAAAGAGCAGAGTTATCACTGCCCATGCTTCTAATCAAATTCATATAGCTCCTTACAGCAAGAGCAAGGAGCCATTCAATGAAGCTAGATGTTCTGTTTAATAAGCTCAATGACTTTTGTTATCTCATCTTGCTCAAGTGCGCCCTCTTTGACGAACAGAATTTTGCCCGTTTTGTCTTGAACAATAATGGCCGAGCTTTCTTCTTTCAGGTCCCAAGTATTAGCAACTACGCCACTTTCATCAAGAACCATGGATGACCAAGGAAACTCTTTTTTGCTGTCTTGAGCTGAAGACTTCACGAAAGAGCCTGTCCCCCAAATTGCATCATCTTGGTTGATGATAGTCGTCGTCTGGTAGCTTTCTTGTGGAAAATTTGCCGCTGTTATTGCCGACATTAAAGGGGCATTCATCTCTTTTGAACTGCTACGGCCTGCGATGGCTTGAATAACACGAACTTTGCCTTGCATATGTTGAGTTGCCCAGGGTTGGTATGCAACGCCTTCGCCTTGTAAAACAATCTCGCCGTAAGCGGCAACATTGACAGGAGGAACGCTTTTTCCTACTGACAAGTTGTGTGCAAAGGTCAAGCTTGGCGTTAAGGCCAGTAGTAGAGGTAGGAGAGTCTTAGTTTTCATATTGTTATATTCCGTACGAGGTTTGGAAGCTTCCAGTATATATCCAGATCTTAGAAATTTGTAGGACCGTTTATAACATTTATTTAACGTATGGAGTGGTGTAATCTTGCGTTATATTTAGAATTTGCTAAAATGAGTTCCGTCGCAAATTGCGCATTAAGATTGCAGAGGAAAAATAAGCAATCCGTGTTTTCTCAAAGGAATTGAGGTGAGTTATGCTACGTGAGTTTGCTGTATATCGACCATTACAAGTGGCCCGTTTTGTTAAAACGTTGTTCAAAGGTCAGTTTTTTATTGTCGGGGTTGGTTGTTTTCAGTTCGACAATGGCAAAGTGTTACTACCTGACGTCAACGATCATAAAAGGCTCACCATCTTTAAAGAAGTCAACCAAGTGATAGCATCATTATCGGCTTAGTTAGCTTGGTACCCACTTAGATTTAGAAAAGAGCGACCATATCGGTCGCTCTTTTTGTTGCTGGTTAGGTTTATCCTTGGAGGCTTGGTGGGAAGCAAACTCCCGTTCCTCCGATGCCACAGTAACCATCAGGGTTTTTCGCCAAATATTGCTGGTGGTAGGTTTCCGCAAAGTAATACGGACCTGCTGGTTGTATTTCGGTGGTGATGTTCGCGCGCTGCTCTTCTTGCAGTGCTTGCTGATACAAGAGTTTCGATTTCTCTGCGCTCTCGAGTTGCTCCGTCGAATAAGTGTAAATTGCAGAACGATATTGAGTACCTAAGTCGTTACCTTGACGCATTCCCTGAGTTGGGTCGTGTTTTTCCCAAAAAACAGCCAGTAGCTTTTCTAATGAGATGACGCGTTCATCGAAAACGACTCGTACGACTTCTGTATGACCCGTTTTACCCGTACAGACTTCTTCATACGTGGGATTGGGTGTGTAACCCCCAGCGTAACCGACTGAAGTAGATACAACGCCGTCGAGTTGCCAAAATACGCGCTCAGCGCCCCAAAAACAGCCCATTCCGAGCAAAATCTGCTGTTGGTGTGACGCAAGAGGCGCCTTTAGGTTAGATTTATTTACAAAATGATGATCGTCAATCTGCATTGGTTGATCTCTACCTGGCAAGGCATCTTCTATACTGATCAATGTTTGTTTGTTGAGCATGGTATTTGTCCTTCAATACGTGTCTTAAATTTGCGAACTTTTTCATTTCGTCTGTATCTGATGCTGTGATGACATAGACCGCGTTAAACCTATTAATATTACAGACTTAGAATCTAATTGGCGTTATCATTATTTACGTTTACTTAACCTCATTCAGCCATAAAAGCATGATAAAAAAAGCTCTCCCCACCATTGTTGGCCTGTTTGCCTTTTCTCATGGTGCCTATGCCGATGTTTCTTTGACTTTGAAAGGCATTGATGGCGCTTTAGAAGAGAATGTCAGTGCGTATCTATCATCTATTCCAGAGAAGGATTACTCCACTTCTCTGCGTTTTCAAGCGAGATTAGATCAAAGTATCACTGAAGCGCTTAACGCGCTTGGGTATTATCATGCAAAAATTTCATACTCTATTCCTGAAGCGAATGATGAGTTAATTGTGCTCATCAAGCCGGGCTTGCCAGTGAAAGTGAAAGTCATGGATGTGGTCATCACTGGAGAGGCCAAGGACGATGAAGAGTTTGCAAAACTTATTGAGCGCTCTCCGCTCAAAGTTGGTCAAGTTTTGAATCAAGGCCAATACGACAGCCTTAAGTCAGGCATTCGTAACTTGGCGCTTCAGCGTGGTTACTTCAATGGTGAGTTTACGCTAAGTCGATTAGAGGTTATCCCTGATCTGAACGAAGCTAATGTCCGTTTGCACTACAGCAGTGGAATACGTTTCAATTTTGGCGACGTTTCTTTTATTGGCAACCACATCTGGGAAGACCGTGTCGCATCACTACAACCTTTTAAAGAAGGGGACCCATACAACGTTTCGAAGCTGGGCGAGTTTAACCAGAAGCTATCAAATACGGAGTGGTTTTCCTCAGTTTTTGTTGAGCCTGAATTGGATAGGCTTGATGATGGCCGAGACTTGCCAATTAAAGTGTCTTTATCTCCTGCTTCGAAGAATCAGATCGAGACGGGTATTGGTTACTCAACGGATGTCGGCGTTCGAGGAACGTTGAAGTGGAAGAAACCTTGGGTGAGCTCCCGAGGACACAGTTTCAACACTGCTTTATCCCTATCTAAGCCAGAGCAAACCGTGACTGCTTCTTACAAAATTCCTTTAGAAGATGTCGCTAACGATTATTATCAAGTTCAATATGGGCTTAAAAACCTAGACAACCGTGACACGCAGAGTATCGAGTCTAACCTTGCAGTGGAACGTCATTGGTTAGCAGACGGTGGTTGGCATAATACCGTTTATGTTCGTCATTTGTACGAGAGCTTTACGCAAGGTTTACAAGATGATGAATTCAACTTCGTACTTCCAGGTGCGACATTTTCTCGGACTAGGGTTCGAGGGGGCAATATGCCAATGTGGGGAGACAAGCAAAGCATCACTGTTGAGTATGGTGATACCGCTATGCTTTCTGAAACTAGAGTGCTCCGCTTAATTGGCTCGACTTCTTGGATTCGTGGTATTGGAGAGAATCATCGTGGTTTGTTCCGCTTAGAAGGTGGTGCGAATATTACCGATGAACTTGAAAAGCTATCACCGTCGCTGCGTTTCTTCGCAGGTGGTGACAATAATATTCGTGGTTACGGCTATGAATCTATTTCACCTGTGGATGAGAGTGGTGCTTTGACGGGTGGTAAATACATTGTTAGCAGTACATTAGAATACCAATATCGTGTTTATGGAAACTGGTGGGCTGCAACGTTTTACGATATTGGTGATGCGTTTAATGAAACACCAGATTGGAAATCAGGTGCTGGTGTTGGTATCCGCTGGGCGTCTCCGGTGGGCCCTGTTAGTTTTGATTTTGCATGGGGGTTGGATGCAAAACCAGAACGAGAGTTTCGTATCCACTTCTCATTGGGGCCTGAGCTATGATCAAAATGATGTTTAAGTGGACCAAATGGCTGTCGCTCAGTTTGATTGGTCTATTGCTGTTGCTCATCATTATTGTCGCGACAGTTTTATTTACCCACCCAGGCCTCAAATTTGCCTTGTGGGGAGCCGAAAAAGCACTACCACAATTGCAGATTGAAAAAGTGCAGGGTTCATTGTTTCCTCGCTTCGAACTGCATAACGTCAGTTTTGTCGATGAGTCTTTGAATATCGATGCCAAAGTCGAGCGTTTAGCTTTGGCAGTGAACTTCCGCTGTTTCTTTGACCCTAAGGTTTGTGTCGATGAGTTAAGACTGCAGGGGCTTGACTTTAAGATGCCTGAGCTACCGCCAGCAAGCGAGGAGCAAGAGGAAACACCACCACTGCGTTCTATCAGTACGCCAGTGCCAATTTTTGTTAATAAAGTCAGCTTTAATGATATCAATGTCAATGTGCTGGGCAATCAAATTGATTGGCAAACATTCTCGACCGCTTTGTCGATGCAGGGCGATCGTTTGGTGATCGCACCTACCGCGTTGAAAGACATTAATGTGGCTTTAGCACCAAGTGAAGCTGAACCTGAAGCGGTTGTTGAAGAGCCGAAAGAAGCCGATGCTACGCCGCAAGATATTGTGTTACCCGAAGTATGGATTCCACTGACGGTGGAAGCGCGCCGTCTGGATATTCACAACTTTAAACTGGCAGGTGAAACGCCAGTGATCGTCAATCATCTTGGTTTGGTTGCAAGAGCAGGCGGTGAGCGTGTTGATGTCAAAACATTAGAGCTCGACATGCCAGAAGTGGAAGGCAAGTTGAGCACACAAGTGACGCTTTCTTCTGATTACCCTATCAAAGCGCAATTGGACGCGTTAGTGAAGCAAGCAGATGCGAAGGGGCAAAAACTGTCGCTTTCGGTCTCGGGTTCGGTTGGTGATTTGTCACTAAATGCTACGCTTTCTGAGCTTGTACAAGCGGAGATCAAAGGTGATATTCAACCGCTTAAAACGCAGTTACCGTTTGATGTCGTGATTAAAAATGTACAGGCGCAATGGCCGCTATTTGGACAAAGCGATTACCAGGTTTCTGTACCAAGCTTGGTGGCAAAAGGCTCACTTGATGGCTATGAAGTCGCATTAGAAACCAAAGCGTCAGGCAAAGATATTCCCGCCGTTGATGTCGCACTAAACGGCAAAGGTACGTTAGAGCAAATTGACCTCGAAAGCCTTGTAGTGAAAACCCTGGGAGGCGAACTCTCTGGGAAAGTCATGGCCAATTGGGCTGCGCCAATCAACTGGCAAGCTGACTTAAACCTGAAAAACATTCAACCAGGTTTACAATGGAAAGAAGCTGAAGGGGATATCAGCGGTAACCTTTCGACTTCGGGGTCGTTAACAGAACAAGGCGGTTGGCAAGTCAGTTTGCCTAAGTTAGACATTGACGGCATTTTGCGAGGGTATCCGCTGAATGTTGAAGGGCAACTTGAAGCGTCTGATAAAAACGGCAAAGGCGAAGACATCCAACTTACCACTCAGGGTTTAGCGCTTTCTCATGGTCCAAACCAACTCAGTGCAAAGGGTAAGATCGATAAGCAAATTCTGATGGATGTTGAGGTTAACTTCCCTGATTTTGCGAAAATTGTTCCGGATCTTGCAGGTAAAATGCAAGGTAAAGTCGCACTACGTGGTAGCTTGAAAGAACCAGACATCAATCTTGATCTCGCTTTAAATCAGATAAACTGGCAGCAACAGGCGAACGTAGAAACGATCACCTTAAAGGGTGATGTGAAGCCTCTGCCAGCACCAAAAGCGAACATAAGCCTAATTGCGAACAACATTACCTATGACGACATAAAAGTTGATAGTGCTGACCTTGAAGTCTCTGGGGATGAAAAACTGCATCAACTGACGCTCGATGTAGTGTCTGACCTGGTGTCGACCAGTTTAGAAATTGAAGGGACATTCCAGCAGAAACCAGAAATGATTTGGAATGGGGCGCTGCGCCGCTTGACGCTGAGCTCGCAACAAGGCCCGTGGGCGTTGCAAAAATCGACCGCGGTGAAGGTCAATATCGACAAACAGATCGCGAACGTTCAAGCGCATTGTTGGTTGCAAGCGGAGTCGAGCGTATGTCTAACCGAAGACATTAGTGTCGGTAAGAGTGGCCAGGCGAAGTTAGCTATCAATGATTTTGATTTTGACCAAATCAAACAATTCCTGCCGCCAGAAACCAAGCTGCAAGGCTCGGTTAATGCACAGGCTTTTGCTAAATGGGCACCAGAGAAAAAGCCTGAAGTAACCTTAAGTGTCAATATGCCAAAAGGCCAAGTTGAACAAGCGCTTGAACAGCCAATTAAAGTCGGTTGGGAAAGCTTCAACTTTAAAGCAGCATTAGCGAAAGACAAGCTTGATGCCGAGTGGCTATTTGATGTGAAAGATAACGGTGACTTGTCTGGTAAGGTTTCTTTACTGAATGTCTCGTCTGAAAAGCCCACTATTGATGGTAAGGTTTCACTCTCTACGTTCCACTTGGATTTCTTGGCACCGTTGATTGGTGAGTACAGCTTGTTTAAAGCAAACATGAATACTGACCTAGCGATATCAGGTGACGTCATGCATCCGAAGGTGAACGGCCAGTTCTTGATTGACCAAATGAAGCTACAGGGTGAAGTCACACCGATAGATATAAACTCAGGGCAGGTCGTCATCAACTTTAAAGGCCATCAAGCGGACTTGGATGCCGGAATTTTAACCCCGGATGGTGAGTTGAACGTTACCGGTGATGCCGACTGGCAGGACTTACAGAACTGGCGCACTAAAGCGCGTGTATTTGCTAAAGAGCTCAATGTTGATTTGCCTCCAATGGTAAAAATCAAAGTGGAGCCTGACATGACAATAGATGTGACCCCTCAGCTTGCGAAAATTGAGGGTGATATTAATTTGCCATGGGGCAGAATTGTCGTCGAAGAGCTTCCACCAAGTGCGGTAGGCGTATCGAGTGATACCGTTATTCTCGATAAAAACTTGCAGCCAGTGGACGATGTGGCTGCGATGCCGTTTGATGTGGAAACGAACATCAACATTAAAATTGGTGATGACTTCCAACTTGCCGCTTTTGGTTTAAAAGGTGGGTTGAAAGGGAACCTAAACGTGACACAAAAAGACAAAGGTCCTTTCATCGTTGGTGAAGTGAATGTTGTCGACGGTTCTTATCGTTCGTTTGGTCAGGACTTATTGATTAAAGAAGGTAAGATTCTGATGAATGGTCCACCAGATCAACCTTACTTGTCTATCAAAGCGATTCGTAATCCAGACAATACCCAAGATGATGTCATTGCGGGGGTACAAGTGTCAGGCCCAGCATCTGATCCGAGTATAGAAATTTTCTCAGAGCCCGCGATGAACCAAGCCAATGCACTTTCTTATCTACTTCGTGGTCAAGATATTGATGGTGAAGCCGGTGGTAATGCAATGACAACTACCTTAATTGGTTTAAGCTTGGCGAAGAGTGGTCGTGTGGTTGGTGAAATCGGTGAAGCCTTTGGCGTACAGGATTTACAGCTGGACACTGCTGGGTCGGGCGATGACTCGCAAGTGACGGTGAGTGGTTATATTCTGCCAGGTTTGCAGGTGAAATATGGTGTCGGCATCTTTAACTCCCTAGGTGAGTTCACTGTGCGTTACCGATTGATGCAAGACTTGTATTTAGAAGCGGTATCTGGTGTAGATAGCGCCGTTGACCTACTCTATCAGTTTGAGTTCGATTAAAGTGCTTTAACCTAAGCATACACAGTCATGACTAAGGAGTGGTTATGCAGCATTTGATTTTTGTCTACGGCACGTTACGCAAGGGAGAGTACAACCATCAGTATTTGCGCTCGGCGCAGTTTCTTGGTTTACATGAAACGGATGCTCAATTTGCAATGTATGACTTAGGCCCTTATCCAGCGTTGTCTGATGGGCAACGCTCGATTCAAGGTGAAGTGTACCTGATTGACAGTGAAACCTTATCTGAGCTAGATAGGTTAGAAGATGTGCCAGTGGAATATCGCCGAGAGAGCATCGTTACGCCTTTTGGCCAAGCTTGGATCTACTTATATCAAAATACTGAGCAATTAACCGAAGAAATCGCTTCCGGAGATTGGTGTCAAAAGGTGTGAGCTATACTGACATTATCAATAGCAACGAGCTAAACACTAAGGAGTCACGATGAAAGCATTCGTAATTGGAGTAATGGCGTTGCTTCTTGCTGCATGCGCACAAACAACACTACCGACTTCGAATAATGTGACCGATTGGCAAGTGTTTGGTAGGCAGTCAGCTTTAGATGGATTACGGGAGTTATCTGAGGAGCGAATTGCGAAGCTGGATGATGTTAACCATGCGACGCCAGAACTGATAATGGCTTATCAAGCGGGTTACCAGCAAGGCAAACAAGAGTATTGTGAGCAAAGTGCTTATATGCTCGGTGTTATCGGGCGGCCGTATTTTGGCATTTGTGATGATGTTGACCCCTTCTTTCAACATGACTACGACGCTGGACGAATGTCTTCAGCAGGCGCACCTATCTAGTTGACACAGGTAAGATGAAAGCAAAAGAGCTGCCCTAGAGCAGCTCTTTTTAATTTTGTATCAGCAGTGATGCTTATTTTTTCTGAGCTCGTTCGTAAGATTCTAGGATTTCAGCTTTGGCGGCAGCAACATCTGCCCAACCATCCACTTTCACCCATTTGCCTGCTTCAAGCTCTTTGTAACGCTCAAAGAATTGCGTGATCTGCGCTTTCAATAGTTCTGGGATATCGTCCACATCTTGGATGTGCTCGTACTCTTTCGAGATTTTTGAGTGGGGAACCGCAAACACTTTTGCATCTTCACCCGATTCATCTGTCATCTTCAAAACGCCAACAGGACGGCAGCGAATGACTGAACCTGGCATGAGTGGGTATGGTGTTGGTACCAATACGTCGACTGGGTCGCCATCAAGAGACAGGGTATTGTTCACGTAGCCATAGTTGCATGGGTAGAACATTGGTGCAGACATGAAACGGTCGACAAATACAGCACCAGAGTCTTTATCTACTTCGTACTTGATTGGATCTGCATTTGCAGGAATTTCGATCACGACATAGATATCTTCAGGCAGCGACTTGCCTGCTGGTACATGGTTTAAGCTCATTAGAATATTCCTTTTCATTAACGATGAGTCACACAAAAGCGGCTTCATCTGATGATAAATTCGCGTTTCACTTTAGCGACAAAAACGCGGCAGGTAAACACCTGCCGCGTTGGACAAAGGTCTGAAATTATTCTTCGTCGCGGTGCAGTTCAAGGAACTCTTCAACTTTGCGAACCATGTTCTTCGAACCCACAAAGAAAGGTACACGCTGGTGCAACTCAGTAGGCTTGATGTCCATAATGCGATTCACGCCGTCCGATGCAATGCCGCCAGCTTGCTCAATGAGGAATGCCATAGGGTTACATTCGTAAAGCAGGCGTAGCTTGCCTTGTGGGTGGCTTTGTGTGCTTGGGTAAAGGTAGATACCGCCTTTCAGTAGGTTGCGGTGGAAATCAGCAACCAGCGAGCCAATGTAGCGAGAAGTGTATGGGCGACCGTCTTCTGGCACGTTTTCTTGGCAGTACTTGATGTACTTCTTCACCCCTTGAGGGAAACGAATGTAATTACCTTCGTTGATGGAGTAGATCTTACCATCATCAGGAATCATCATGTTTTCATGAGAAAGACAGAAGCTGCCGATAGATGGGTCGTAAGTAAAGCCGTTTACGCCGTTACCAGTTGTGTATACCAACATGGTGGAGGAGCCGTAAATTACGTAGCCCGCAGCCACTTGTTTGTGACCAGGTTGTAGGAAGTCTTCTTCAGTTGGTGGAGTACCGATTGGAGAAACACGACGGTAAATCGAGAAGATAGTACCAACAGAGACGTTCACATCGATGTTAGAAGAGCCATCAAGTGGGTCCATCAGTACTACATATTTGGCGTTTTGGTTGAGTTCTTTATTGAACGCAACTGCTTCGTCTTCTTCTTCACTGGCAACGCCACACACTTGATCACGAGCTTCGAGCGCGGCTTTGAACTTATCGTTCGCGTAAACATCGAGCTTTTGCTGATCTTCACCTTGGACATTTTCCGTACCTACAGCACCAGTGATATCACCGAGACCCGCTGCGTTGATTTCGCGGTTAACGATTTTTGCAGCTAAACGAATGGAGGCTAAAAGGGATGATAGATCACCGCTAGCGTGGGGGAAATCCGCTTGTTTTTCGACAATGAACTCGCCTAGGGTGCGCAGTCCTGACATGGTTAATCCTTACATTTTCATTTCATTGGGGGTAGTGCGCAAGTGAGCATCTCTTTATGGATGTTAAACGATTGCGCTGGATGTAAGTTTAAGTCGCAGATCTTTTTAATGGTAATGAAGTAACTGTTTGAGATCTCAATTTATTTGTAGACTTGTTT
This sequence comes from Vibrio sp. YT-19(2023), assembly GCF_033337395.1. Classification (NCBI taxonomy): domain Bacteria; kingdom Pseudomonadati; phylum Pseudomonadota; class Gammaproteobacteria; order Vibrionales; family Vibrionaceae; genus Vibrio; species Vibrio sp. YT-19(2023). Next base: position 59,502 of record NZ_JAWOQN010000016.1, read on the forward strand.
GAGGGATTCATCAGTAAGCAAGAGGTTGTACAGTCTGTGTTCAACCTTGTCATATTTGTGAAAGGGACTGCAAGAAGAAGGCTAAAGTCACTCGCTTTTCAGGCGGTAATCGCGATAATGAAAGCATTAAAAAACGCATTACAAGGTTTAGTTTATGCACATTCATATCTTGGGTATCTGTGGCACATTTATGGGCGGCGCAGCGATTCTAGCGCGCCAATTAGGACATAAAGTCACTGGTTCTGATGCCAACGTTTATCCGCCAATGAGCACACTGCTTGAGTCTCAAGGTATTGAAATTATTGAAGGCTTTGACCCGTCTCAACTCGACCCTCAACCAGATCTTGTGGTGATTGGTAATGCGATGAGCCGTGGCAACCCTTGTGTCGAGCATGTGCTCAACACTAACATGCGCTACACCTCTGGTCCGCAGTGGCTCAACGAGTTTTTGCTGCATGATCGGTGGGTATTGGCGGTATCGGGTACACATGGGAAAACGACCACGTCGAGCATGCTTGCCTGGATACTTGAAGATTGTGGTTATCAACCGGGTTTCTTAGTCGGTGGGGTACTCGGTAACTTCGGAGTGTCTGCTCGTTTGGGTGAAAGCATGTTTTTTGTCGTTGAAGCGGACGAATATGACAGTGCTTTTTTCGATAAGCGTTCTAAGTTTGTGCATTACCATCCTCGCACTTTAATCATGAATAACCTTGAGTTCGATCATGCTGATATCTTCGATGATCTAGAGGCGATCAAGCGCCAATTCCATCATTTAGTGCGAACGGTTCCCGGCAATGGCTTAATCTTAGCTCCGAAGCAAGACCAAGCTTTGGCGGATGTATTAGAGCGTGGTTGCTGGACAGAAAAACAGTTCTCTGGTGAGAATGGTGACTGGCAAGCGCACAAATTAGTGCTTGATGGCTCAAAATTTGACGTTGCGTTGAAAGGCGAGAAGGTTGGTACCGTCGAATGGAATTTGGTGGGTGACCACAATGTGGATAATGCGCTGATGGCAATCGCTGCTGCACGACATGTTGGAGTCACTCCGGATCTTGCTTGCCAGGCATTAGGGCGTTTCATCAATACCAAGCGCCGTTTAGAGCTGAAAGGTGAAGAACAAGGTGTGACGGTTTACGATGATTTTGCGCATCACCCAACGGCAATTGAACTTACTGTCGGTGGTTTGCGTAACAAGGTAGGTGAAAAACGCATCCTAGCTGTGTTAGAGCCGCGTTCTGCCACCATGAAGCGTGGCGTACACAAAAACACACTTGCAGAGTCACTACACAGTGCAGATGAAGTCTTCTTGTTCCAGCCAGATAATATCGAGTGGTCTGTGCAAGACATTGCCGACCAATGCACACAGCCAGCGTTTGTCGATGCGGATATAGATAACTTTGTAGCCAAGATCGTCGAACGTGCGCGACCAGGTGACCAAATTCTAGTCATGAGCAACGGTGGCTTTGGTGGTATTCACGGAAAACTTCTTGAGCAGTTAAAACAAAAAGCCTGATTGATATGCAAAACAAAACACAACCCTCTCATAAAAAAGCCATCACGTTGGCATTAACGGGCGCTTCTGGTGCTCCCTACGGCCTTCGTCTTTTAGAATGCTTGGTTGCGGCGGATTATCATGTCTACGTTCTGATTTCTTCGGCAGCTCGTGTTGTGATGGCAACCGAGCATAATCTTAAGCTGCCAAGTGGTCCAGAAGCAGCGCAGCAAGCATTGGTAGAGCACCTGAACTGCAATCGAAATAACATCACCGTTTGCGGTAAAGACGATTGGTTCTCGCCGGTTGCCTCTGGTTCTGCTGCACCCAAGCAAATGGTGGTTTGCCCATGCTCTGCGGGAAGCGTTGCAGCCATAGCACATGGTATGTCGGACAACTTGATCGAACGGGCCGCTGATGTAGTAATGAAAGAGCGCGGGCAGTTGTTGCTCGTGGTTCGCGAAACACCATTTTCAACGCTACATCTGGAGAACATGCACAAACTGTCGCAAATGGGCGTCACCATCATGCCAGCAGCTCCAGGCTTCTATCATCAGCCAAAGAGTATTGAAGACTTAGTGGATTTTATGGTGGCGAGAATTCTTGACCACTTAGGTATTGAGCAAGGTTTGGTGCCTCGTTGGGGTTATGACCAGCGCTCGTGAGCTGATTGTGTAACCACTCAAATACCTTTACAATCCATCCAACTCATCGGGGAGCAAACCCATTTAGCATTGAGTCAATCAATGCATTGGGGCGCTGAGACCTAAGTGTTTAACTAGGGACCCGTATTACCTGAACCAGATAATGCTGGCGTAGGAATTGAGTCTGGATATTGGAAGTCCTTAATAGCCGCCTCAAACCCTGTGCCGCTCAACTTATTTCTCTGAAATACTCATGGAGAGCGAGCAGTGAAACCTACTCTAAATCTGATTGCCCTAGCTGCAATCACCTCTACTTCAGCGTTTGCCGCTGAAAACACATTAACCATCTATACCTACGACTCTTTTGCCGCAGATTGGGGGCCGGGTCCTAAAATCGAGCAAGCTTTTGAAGCAAAATGTGGCTGTGACGTTAACTTCGTAGCGTTGGACGATGGTGTGTCGATTCTGAATCGTCTTCGTCTTGAAGGCGGTAATAGCAAAGCGGACATCGTATTAGGTTTGGATAACAATCTGATGGCAGAAGCGAAGAAAACCGGTCTGCTTGCCGAGCACAATGTGGATACGGCTAACACAGTGTTACCAAACGGTTGGAGTGACACGACGTTTGTACCGTACGATTACGGCTACTTCGCGTTTGTGTACAACAAAGAGAAACTGGCTAATCCGCCGAAAAGCATGAAAGAGCTGGTGGAAACGCGCGACGATCTGAAAGTGATTTACCAAGATCCGCGGACTTCAACGCCGGGCCAAGGCTTAATGCTATGGATGAAATCTATTTATGGCGACGATGTGACGCAAGCGTGGCAGAAGCTAGCGAGCAAAACCGTAACGGTCACGAAAGGTTGGTCTGAGGCGTATTCTATGTTCCTCAATGGTGAGTCCGATTTAGTGCTTTCTTACACCACTTCACCTGCGTACCACTTAATTGCGGAAAACGATTCGAAGTTTGCTACGGCGAATTTTGCTGAAGGCCACTACATGCAAGTTGAAGTAGCCGCCAAAGTGAAAGGGGCAAAAAATTCAGAACTTGCTGATCAATTTATGAGTTTCATTTTAAGTGATGAGTTCCAATCGGCGATGCCAACGGGTAACTGGATGTACCCAGTCACTGACGTTGAGTTACCTAAAGGTTTTGAAACTTTGAGTGTTCCAAGCAAGTCGTTGAGCTTTAGTGCTGATGAAGTGGCAAAAATGCGTAAGTCTTGGATTCGCGAATGGCAAAGCGCATTGACGTTTTAGCTGACGTTTCCATCCTCATCTGAATGAGATAGGTTTTACCTTTGAATTCTGTTCCAAAAATAGGTTTAGGGGTCGCGATGATCATCGCGACCTTTGTTATTTCTGCCCTAGGTGCTTTGATTGTTCAAGCCCCTTCACTTGATGTGTCTGTGGTATGGGGCGACCCGTACTATCAACATGTCACCAAGTTCAGTTTCTACCAAGCGTTTCTTTCCACATTGCTCAGTGTTGGCTTTGCCATTCCAGTAGCGCACGCACTTTCGCGTCGCCAATTTATTGGTAAATCATTACTGCTTAAGCTATTTGCATCGACACTGGTTTTGCCGGTTTTGGTTGGTGTTTTTGGGCTGTTAGCGATTTATGGCAACAGTGGTTTGTTGGAGCAGTGGTTGCAAAGTTTCGACACTAAACTGCCATTCTCTATTTACGGTTTGAACGGCATTTTACTCGCCCATGTGTTCTTTAATTTACCTTACGCGGCACGATTGCTTCTGCAAGCCTTGGAGTCTATTCCTGCCGAGCAGCATAAGCTTTGCGCGCATCTTGGGATGAGCCATTGGGATAAGTTTCGCTGGGTAGAATGGCCGCGTTTAAGGCAGCAGCTTCCCCACGTTTGTGGGTTGGTGTTTATGTTGTGCTTTACCAGTTTTGCCACTGTAATGGCGTTGGGGGGCGGGCCAAAATCCACCACCATTGAATTGGCCATTTACCAAGCGATTAAGTTTGATTTTGATTTACAAGCTGGGGCGTTATTGGCGCTGTGGCAGATGCTGTTATGTGGACTGCTTGCTATTGGAGTGCAGAAGTTAACAAGGCCTGTTTCTATCAGTGCTGGAAGCACATCGGTACAGCAATATTTAACGAAGGATCATGGGTGGTCAAAAGCTTGGGATAGCTTTTGGATCATAGGTGCCTTTTTACTGGTAATACCGCCGTTATTGATGGTGTTACTGAGTGGCATCAACCAACAAGTTTGGACAGTATTAACCGATGAGCGTTTTTGGTCTGCGCTATTGAACTCCCTCAAAGTCGCCTGTGTCGCTAGCGCGCTTGCGGTCGCTGCTGGGGTGTCCATACTATTGACCAGTCGCCGTTGGCGGTTGCAGTACAAAAACACGCGAGCCGATCAGATTGAGTTAATCGGCACCGTTATTTTGGTGACTCCAGGTCTGGTGATTAGCACCGGTTTATTCTTACTACTGCGCGCATTTACCGATGTTTTTAGCTTGGCATTTTTTGTCGTGATTTTGGTGAACGGTTTGATGGCTTTGCCTTACGTGATCAAAACGCTAGCGCAGCCAATGCTGCACATTGAACAACAGTATCAGTATGTATGTGCCAGCTTAGGCATGCGTGGCTGGCAACGGTTTAAAGTGGTGGAGTGGCAGGCGCTACGCAAGCCGTTTGCACATGCGTTTGCGATCAGCTTTATGTTTGCGATTGGCGATTTAAGTGCTATTGCGTTGTTTGGCGGGCAAGAGTTCCGCACTTTACCTCTGTATTTATTCCAGCTGCTTGGCAGCTATCAGATGGACGCGGCTGCGGTGGTATCGGTGACCTTATTGTTGTTGAGTGTGGGCTGTTTTGCCTTGATTGAGAAAGTATTGAAAACGAAGGAGAGAGCGTAATGTTAGTGTTGGATGATGTGCAGTACACCTACCAACGTGAACTGTTTCGTTTTGACTTAACGATTGAGCAAGGACAGATTGTGTCGCTGATGGGACCAAGTGGGGCAGGGAAGTCAACCTTGCTGGCGTTGGTGGCAGGATTCATCCATCCTGACCGTGGTGATATTTGTGTTGATGGTGAGTCCATTGTGCGTAAAGAGCCTTATCTGCGTCCGTTCTCTATGTTGTTCCAAGAGCACAATTTGTTTGCTCACTTATCGGTGCGTGACAACATCGGTTTGGGCTTACACCCAGGGCTAAAGCTTACGGTGGACCAAAATCGTCAGATTGAACAAGCCGCGCAGCAAGTTGGTGTTGCAGAGTACCTCGACCGTTTGCCAGAGCATCTTTCTGGTGGCCAGCGTCAACGTGTTGCCTTAGCGCGTTGTTTTGTTCAGCCTCATCCCATGTGGCTATTGGATGAGCCGTTCTCGGCGCTTGATCCGGTGTTGCGTGAAGAGATGCTGAGCTTGGTAAAAAAACTCGCAGCAGAGCGGGGAATAACCGTATTGATGGTCACGCACCATTTAAGCGATGCCAAAGCGATTGCCAGCCACTTTGTGTTTGTGGCAGATGGTAAAGTGGAAGCCGCGGGTGATATGTCTGCATTGAGTGAACAGCATGCTAGTGAGAAGCTTGCGGCATTTATCCGAGCCGCATGCTAGTGCCTGATAGTTGCTAGGTTATGCTTCTCCGCAACACAAACCATGCCTAGGGCCAAATTCAAATTGAGATCTTAAGCTCATGATATGGTCAATCATTGCTTGTACGCGCCGTGGGCGGTTTGCTCCAGGACGATAGACTAGATAAATAGGCATTGGTACCGTGTGCCATTGCGGCAACACTCTGACTAAGGTGCCACTTTCTAGCTCTTGCGTCATGTTTTGCACAGGTAAGTTAGCGATGCCTAGTCCTTTAAGTGCACCTTTCAATATTGCTTCTACAGTTGTACTTGAGAAGTTACTGGTTATTGAAACATTGACGGTATTATCGTGTGAGATCAGCGTCCAAGGCCCTATTTCTGAAACATATTGATACCTCAAACAGTTGTGTTTTGTCAGATCTTCTGGCGTTTCAGGTACGCCGAACTCAGCTAAATACTCAGGGCTAGCAGCCAGAACTCGAGTGGTATAGCCTAATTTTTTTGCGATCAATCGATCATCAACTATCTGACCGACTCGAATTGCCATATCAAAGCCGTGTGAAAAGAGATCAACAAAATCGTTCGATGCTTCTAACGCAATTTGTACTTTTGGCCATTGTTTTAAAAATGGCAAAAAGATGTGCTCCGCCATATACGCATCCAACGCTGGTGGCGCGGAAATACGCAGCCGGCCTTGGATCTGTTGTTCCATCTCCTGAACGTCATGGCCAATTGAGTGGAATTCCTCAACTAAGCTTGCAGCACGCTCTAAAACCATTTGGCCAGCTTCGGTGATCACTAACTTTCGGGTTGTGCGCTCTAGCAGTTTGGCTTCAAAGTGTTGTTCGAGTTTGGTTATGGCTTTGCTAACAGTAGATTTTGGTAGGTTTAACTCCAGCGCGCACTTGGTTAAGCTCAGTAGTCGACAGCTTGTGACAAAGATAGAAAGCGTTCTAAAGTCAATTGTTTCTAAATTGCGAACAATCACTTTCAATTATCCATATTGTTTCAATATTAATCTGATTATAGTCTGGCACCTCATCCTTAGCCATCAAGTTATTGTCATTTGAGGTAAACAACATGTCCAACTCTGTAGACTTATTTTCTCCTATCGAACTCGGTCAATTAGCATTAGATAACCGTGCCATTATGGCGCCTTTAACGCGAGCTCGTGCTGGCGCGGACCATATTCCTAATGACCTTATGGTTGAATACTACGCTCAACGTGCGAGTGCCGGACTTATCATTGCTGAATGCACCATGGTGATGGAAGGTACGTCTGCTTTCATGGCTGAGCCGGGCATTTACAGCGAAGAGCAAATCGCAGCTTGGAAAAAGGTAACGGATGCGGTTCATGAGAGAGGCGGTAAGATTGTACTGCAAATTTGGCATGCGGGACGAGCTTGTCATCCTGATCTGAATGAAGGAAAAACACCTGTAGCGGCGAGCGCATTGGCCATTCGTGATGAATTAGTCCATACCCCTTCGGGTAAGCAAGCATATACGGTACCACGAGCACTCGAAGTGGATGAGATAGCTTCCATTGTTGCGGCGTTTAAACAAGGTGCAGAAAACGCCAAGAAAGCCGGCTTTGATGGGGTCGAGATACATGGCGCCAATGGTTATCTTATTGATAACTTCCTTCGTGACGGTTCAAATTTACGTACCGATGAATACGGTGGTTCGGTTGAAAATCGTGCTCGATTTTTACTTGAGATAGTGAAAGAAGTCGTTGAGGTGTGGGGACCTGGAAGAGTCGGTCTGCGCACATCTCCGCTAAATGGATTTAATGACATGAAAGACAGTGATCCAGTTGGCTTGGTGCGTTACTTAGCAGAGCAACTTAATTCTTTCGATCTTGCTTATTGGCACGTGATGCGTGCGGATCTGAAAGGCGTACAAAAAGCAGATGTTCTCAAGCCAGCACGCGAAAACTATAAAGGTCACTTAATGGCGAACGTGGGCTACAGTGCACAAGAAGCGGCAACAGCAATTGCAGAAAACAAAGTTGATGTGGTCGCATTTGGCGTTCCCTTTATCGCAAACCCAGATTTAGTCGAGCGATTTAAGAAAAATGCACCTCTTAATGAGGCGAAACCAGAACACTTTTATTTGGGTGGAGCAGAAGGTTATACCGATTACCCAGTGATGGCATAACCCTTACTTGTTTAATATAAAAAGGACGCTAATGTTAGCGTCCTTTTTCGTTTTTGTATTTACTTAGCCTTGCGGTTTTACGACCATCACATTGATTGGAGAATATTCCACAACCTTACTCGCGACGGAGCCAAGCATTACTTTATTGATTTTAGAGCGCTTGTGACTTGGCATAATGATGAGATCAGCGCCTAAGCGTTCTGCATAATCAAGAATGGTCGCGTAGGCCTTGCCTTCAGCAACATGCACTTGGTAAACCACATCTTCAGCAATATGCTCATTAGCGAAAGTTTTTAGTTGCTGCTTCACGTCTTGCTTCATTTTGGCCGCAGCATCTTTCGGAAAGTATGTGGCAACCATCGACATGTGAATACCAGGTAGTACCGTCAGAAGATGGATTTGAGCATTTGCTTGCTTTGCCTGCCAAACCGCTAGTTCAACCGCTCGGTCTGAAAAGCCTTGGTCATTTAGATCAACCGGAACAAGAATTTGTTTGTACATTCAATGTCTCTCATTAAGGCCCCTTTATCCTCGGGGCCAAATCGGTTATGCGCTCAATTGTTCCTTACGAGCACGACGTTTTTGGTTCATTGCAAGCACCAGCAAAATCATTAAGCATGGTACAAACACCCACTCTTTCATCGGACGGTCTGCATCCTGGATAACCCACTTGATTTCCCAATCAAAGTCGATACCTGCGGACTCTGCTGGACTACCAAATTCAACCATATCGACAATCATTTTGTTGTCACTTTCGGTCAGCATCAGACCCATAGATGAAATACGTGCGTCTGCTGTTGTCGCACTGTCTTCGAATGGAAGACGAACCGTTTTCTCAATGTAGTCGCCCTCAAGGTTTTCACCGGCAACACGTAACTCCAATGATTCTCCTACATTTAGTGTTTCCGTGATTTGAGCTACCTCAACGCCAGGAGAAAGAACTTTCGCTGGGTACAGCATGTCCCACCAAAAACCTGGACGGAAAAACGAAAATGTCAGTACTAATAATAGGACTGTTTCCCACCACTTGTTACGCGTGAACCACCACCCTTGAGTTGCCGCAGAGAATATCAGCATTGCAATGATCGATGAGATGACCGTGAGTGCCAAATGCCACCAAGAGTCGATCCCCATTAACAATAGCTGGGTATTGAACACAAACATGAACGGCAAAATAGCGGTTCGAATATCGTAAGTAAAACCTTGGATACCGGTACGAATTGGATCTGATTTCGCAATTGCGGCTGCTGCAAAAGCCGCAAGACCTACAGGTGGGGTATCGTCGGCCAAAATACCAAAGTAGAAAACGAACAAGTGCACCGCTATCAACGGAATAATCAAGCCATGCGCTGCGCCGAGCGTAACAATGACCGGCGCCATTAGCGTAGAGACCACGATGTAGTTCGCCGTTGTTGGCAGACCCATCCCCAGAACCAAGCTAATGATGGCGGTAAACAGCAGCATAAGAATGATGCTGCCACCAGAGATAAACTCGACGAAGTCGGTCATCACTAGGCCGATACCCGTTAGTGTAACAACACCAACAACGGTGCCCGCTGCCGCGGTTGCAACGCCGATACCAATCATATTGCGCGCACCAGAAACTAAGCTCTCGGCAAGATCGACAAAGCCATCTTTGGTTTGCTGAAGCATGTCACCTTGCTTTGACAGCAGTGCAATCAACGGACGTTGAGTCAGCAAAATGAAAATCATGAACACCGTTGCCCAGAATGCCGAAAGGCCAGGTGAGAAACGTTCGACAGTCAAACACCAAACCAATACGACGATAGGGAGTAGGTAGTGCAAGCCTGACTTAACGGTTGGACCAGGATCAGGTACTTCTGTTAATTCTGCATCAATCTCAATTGCGCCATCTTGCACGTGATTTGCTGAGACTTTCACCAACCCAACGTACGCGATTAATAGTGCGACGGTAACAATTGGTGTCGCGGCATCACCAAAGACGTCCTTTGTCCAACCCACTCCGTAGTAAACCAATGCGCTGATCACACACAATCCTAAGATTGTGCCAGTAAAGGACAGCAGACTTTGTACTAGTGTTGGGTTGTGGCGACGAGGAAGGCCCGTCATGCCTGCTTTACATGCTTCAAGGTGAACAATGTAAATTAAAGCAATATAAGAGATTAGCGCTGGAAGTAGGGCAGCTTTAATCACCTCAACGTAGGAGATACCGACGTATTCCACCATCAAAAATGCTGCTGCACCCATGATTGGCGGTGTTAACTGACCATTGGTTGAAGCCGCTACCTCTACCGCACCCGCTTTTGTGCCGGGAAAGCCAACACGCTTCATCAGTGGAATCGTAAAGGTGCCAGTTGTTACTACGTTTGCGATTGAAGAACCAGAAACCAGACCAGATAAACCTGATGCAACAACGGCCGCTTTAGCTGGACCACCTTTCATATGGCCAAGTAACGAGAAGGCAACTTTAATGAAGTAAGCACCAGCACCAGCGCGTTCCAGCATTGCTCCAAACAATACAAACAAGAAGACAAAAGAGGTAGAAACACCTAGCGCAACCCCAAATACGCCTTCTGTTGTTAGCCACAAGTGGGACATGGCCTTGTTCAAGCTTGCCCCTTTGTGTGCGATAACGTCAGGCATGTAAGGGCCTGCAAAGGTGTAAGTAAGGAAAACAGCAGCCACGACCATCAATGGTGGACCAAGAGCTCGGCGTGTTGCTTCTAAAAGGAGGATCATACCGATAACAGCAACAACGATATCAACCGTTGTCGGTGCGCCTGAGCGTCCTGCTAGCTCGGTATAAAAAAGGTATATATAGGCTGCTGAAAAGCTGCCAGCCAACGCGAGTATCCAATCAACAAGAGGGATATGATCGCGAGGAGAATTCTTCATCGCTGGATAAGCAGTGAAAGCCAAAAAGATCGCGAAAGTAAGGTGGATAGATCGCGCTTCCGTGTCGTTCAGTACGCCAAAATTGAAAATAAATGGTAACGGGGATGCGTACCATAATTGAAATAGTGACCAACACAGAGGAACAAACCAAAGGATTCGTCCTTGCATTCCCGAAGGGCTACGTGCACCTGTGTCTGCCTGAGCCACCATTTCTTGCACATCTTGTGACGGAGCTTGATTCGTCGCCATGTACTTTTTCCTTATTATTGATGGTCCTGTCTGATTTTTATCGAGAACCACACTTCGCCTCTATCAGTGTAGTGAATGGAGCGAAGTTTGCTTTCGAGTATTTTGCTGCCTGAACTCAAAGTGTTGATTGTTGGATACTCTGTTAGGCGGCGTTTAAGTTTTCTTGGGTATGAGCTCGCAGTTTTCAGAAGAAAACTGGCGAATGAAGCATACAGTTAGAACGTGCTACAACCTGTATGCTCAAACAGGCAGAAAATATTCTTTCCTGCCTGTATGTAGAGTCTGAGGAAATTACTTAATTAGACCCATTTCTTTGTAGTATTTTTCTGCACCTGGGTGAAGAGGAATAGAAAGACCAGCTTTCACCATGTCTTCTTTCTTCAAGTTTGCGAATGCAGGGTGTAGACGTTTGAAGGTATCAAAGTTTTCAAACACAGCTTTTGCCACGTTGTAAGCGACATCGTCTGAAACATCAGAGGTCGTTACCATTGTTGCTGCAACACCAAAGCTGTTTACGTCTTTGTCTGTACCGCGGTACATACCAGCCGGTACTGAGCTAAAGGCGTAGTATGGGTTGTCGGCAACAATTTTATCGATTTTAGGGCCTGTTGCTGAAACTAGCTTCGCATCACATGATGTGGTTGCTTCTTTGATTGAACCGTTCGGGTGGCCGACCATGTAAATGAAGGCGTCAATTTTGTTATCACAAAGTGCCTGAGAGCGTTCAGAGCCTTTTAGCTCAGACGCCAACTTGAAGCTGTCGTTTGTCCAACCCATCGCTTCCATGACAACGCCCATCGTTGCACGGTCACCAGAGCCTGGATTACCGATGTTTACGCGCTTACCTTTCAGGTCTTCAACGTTTTCAATACCTGAATCTGCACGCGCAATGATGTTGAAAGGTTCTGTATGAAGAGAGAACATTGCGCGTAGCTTCTTGTACGGGCCTTGTTCTTCAAACTTGCTCGTACCGTTGTAGCCGTGGTACTGCCAATCCGATTGCACGATACCAAAATCTAATTCGCCTGCACGGATAGTGTTAACGTTGTAAATTGAGCCACCAGTCGATTCTACTGAACAACGGATGTTGTGGTCTTTACGACCTTTATTTACCAACTTACAGATAGCACCACCAGTTGGGTAGTAAACACCTGTCACAGAGCCAGTACCGATGGTAATAAACTCTTGAGCGTTAACTGCGCCTGCGCCCATTACGGCTGCAGCGATAGCGCCTACTTTGAGAAGTTTGTTAAATGCCATGAATTTCCCTTCCTTATATTCATTATTTACCCGGAAATAACCATAAATCACTTCTGGAGTTTCCTATTTGGAAACGGCACCTTTTTCAATCCAATCGTTTGAAAAAGCGAGCGAATCATAACAAAAAATTGGCAGAAAATTATCCAATTGTTAAATGTTATAGTTGATAAGTCTGAATTTTGTATCAGGGGATAGGATTCAATTTGTGATTTAATTCTTTTTAAAACAATTGCTTAATTAACGTTTAGTGACTGAAATGAAAAAGATCAATTGCGTGATGTTAATCACAAAATGGATGGTTGAAGAATGAGCGGAGTAAGCAAAAAATTTACATAAATTATGGGCTACAAAATGAGACTTCTTTTATAACCCACAATGAGTTAGCTGATTGAAGCTTTATAGAACTTAACCAGTATATTCGAACAGCTCGCACACTGATTTGAAGAGTTGCTCAGTCGTAATTGCCATGGTTGGCGTAATGAAAATGGTATCGTCACCTGCGACAACACCAAGAATACCTTCGGATTTACCGAGTGAATCAAGCAAGCGAGCAATCAACTGTGCTGCACCTGGGCCAGTGTGAATTACCACTAACGCTGCGTTACGATCGATGTCTAGTACTAGTTCACGCAGAGAGCTGCTGACTGTTGGGACACCTAGCTCAGCAGGAAGACAGTAAACCATTTCCATTTTTGCATTGCGCGTACGGACAGCGCCAAATTTAGTCAGCATACGTGAGACTTTAGATTGGTTGATACTCTCAAATCCTTGCTGTTTGAGTGCGTCAACAATCTCGCCCTGTGAGCCAAAGCTTTCTTCTTTTAACAGGGCTTTAAAGGCGCGAACTAAGTTGTCTTGTTTTTCTGAATTGCGCATAGTCATTACAAATCTCTTATTACGGGTCAGCAATTTTGCATATTCTCGCATATATATTCAGGCGGTGCCAAAGAGTCCCAGGATTATGTTAGATGCGTCACTGTAAACTATATACCACATAGAATTCTTTAGCGCGCTGAAGTAGGGCTGTATCTGTTTTCTTGAATTCCTTGTCATTTCAACAGAATAAAAGAATAATCCAAGCCCCATTTGTAGCACGGTAACAGCGAGTTGCGCGAGGTCGCAAAGCTAGCGTTAATTGATTGTAATCAAGTTGTGATTCCGATAGCTTTATTTAAGTTGGTTACAAACTACCCTACGAATACGTTTATAAGAGAAATACTCTCAAGGAGAACTACATGAAAGTAGCCGTTATTGGTGCCGCTGGTGGCATCGGTCAAGCCCTGGCCCTTCTACTTAAGAACCGTCTTCCTGCTGGTTCTGATCTAGCCCTATATGATATTGCTCCAGTAACTCCTGGTGTGGCCGCTGATCTTAGCCACATCCCTACGCCAGTTTCTATCAAAGGTTACGCTGGTGAAGATCCTACTCCAGCACTAGAAGGCGCGGATGTTGTGCTAATTTCTGCTGGTGTTGCGCGTAAGCCAGGTATGGATCGTGCGGATCTATTTAATGTAAACGCTGGTATCGTTAAATCGCTAGCGGAGAAGATTGCGGTTGTTTGTCCGAAAGCTTGTGTTGGTATCATCACAAACCCTGTAAATACAACAGTGCCAATTGCTGCTGAAGTTCTTAAAAAAGCGGGTGTTTATGATAAGCGTCGTCTATTTGGTGTAACAACGTTGGATGTTATCCGTTCAGAAACGTTTGTTGCTGAGCTAAAAGACAAAGATCCAGGTGACGTTCGCGTGCCAGTAATTGGTGGTCACTCTGGCGTAACGATCTTACCTCTACTGTCTCAAGTAGAAGGTGTTGAGTTTACAGCTGAAGAAGTAGAAGCATTAACGAAACGTATTCAAAATGCAGGTACTGAAGTTGTAGAAGCGAAAGCGGGTGGTGGTAGTGCAACATTATCAATGGGCCAAGCTGCATGTCGCTTTGGTCTGTCTCTGGTTCGTGCTCTTCAAGGTGAAGAAGGCGTAGTTGAGTGCGCTTACGTTGAAGGCGACGGCGAACACGCGACTTACTTCGCGCAACCTGTAAAACTGGGTAAAGAAGGCGTTGAAGAAGTACTAAGCTACGGCAAACTCAGCGATTACGAAAAGTCTGCATTAGACGGTATGCTAGAAACACTAAATGGCGACATCAACATTGGTGTTGAATTCGCAAAGTAACCTAGAAAGCCTATATAAGAAGAAAGCCGATCATTTTGATCGGCTTTTTTGATCCTTGATTTCTCAACTTCGTAAAAATGGTCGAACAAAACCACGTAGTGAAGGAGAAGATGATGGAAGCGAGTCGAATCCGTAAAGGCATGGTTGTTGAGTGCCAACAAGGCGTCGGTACGATATTAGTGGTCGACCATGAAGCAGAGACGGTATTGTTGTCCAAACAAGGGACTGAACAGCAACTCGCCGTTAGCTTTGATGAAATAGAAGATGATCCACAACTGCATGGCGGTAGTGACAGATATTACTAGCGCCCCGGGCGTCGTCATTAGGTATCAAACGTAAAAAAGGAAGAGCGTGCTCTTCCTTTTCGCTATAAGCCTTGCGTTACGGGTAGCTATTGATTACTTCGTGCGTTGTACTGCGACATGAGCCAGAGTAACAAGCGCTTGTTTGTATTCAGACTCTGGCAACACTGATAGTTCTGCGATTGCTTTGTCTGCTTCTTCTAGAGCTTTTTGCGTTGTGTATTCCAGAGAGCCTGCTTCTTTCATGACCGCAAGAATTTCTTCTAAGCGCTCCATTCCATTCGCTTTCTCAATCGCTTCACGAATCATGATGGCGTTTTCTGGTGTGGTATTACGCATAGCATGGAGTAGAGGTAAAGTTGGCTTGCCTTCGGCCAAGTCATCACCCACATTTTTACCCATGTCTTCGCCATCAGAAGTGTAATCCATGACGTCATCAATGAGCTGAAACGCAGTGCCTAGATACTTACCGTAATTTTGCATTGCGATTTCAACATGCTCAGGAGCATCATTTAAGATTGCACCGATTTGAGTTGCGGATTCAAATAAGCGCGCAGTCTTAGAGTAGATGACTTGCATGTAGCTTTCTTCTGTCGTGTCAGGGTCGTTACAGTTCATCAACTGCTGTACTTCACCTTCGGCGATCACGTTTACGGCATTGCTCATTAGTTTAAGGATCTTCATGGATCCTAGTTCTGTCATCATCTGAAATGAGCGTGTATAGATAAAGTCCCCAACTAATACGCTAGCCGCATTGCCAAATGCTGCATTCGCAGTGGCTTTACCACGGCGCATGTCTGATTCATCTACCACGTCATCATGCAGCAAAGTCGCTGTATGGATGAACTCAATAAACGCAGCTGCCATTGTATGACCATTGCCTTGGTAACCAAGTGCGCGGGCTGACAGTATCGCTAAAAGCGGTCTTAGACGTTTGCCTCCACCACTCACGATATAAAAACCGAGCTGGTTGATTAAAGAGACATCAGAATTAAGTTGGGCTTGAATTGTTTCATTCACTTTTGCCATGTCATCGGCAGTAAGCGCTTGGATAGTTTTAAAATCCATCGTATATCCGGCTGAAGTTAGACCCTGCAAGGCTTATTCGATTTATATAATTGTCGAATAATACACTAAAAAACGTTGATTAATACATTACTAAAGGGCATGATTGCCGCACTTTTCTTTGGCGATTAGCTTTTCGCCAATTTTTTCAAAATATGGCTTGTCATAGGAGCATCTATTCTGTAGAATCTGCGCCCTATTGATGATTAGTTTAGCGCACACCCTCAAGAAAGGCTGTGCGGAAAAAGCGGAGTAAAATATGTACGCTGTTTTCCAATCTGGTGGTAAACAACACCGTGTAAGCGAAGGTCAAACTCTTCGTTTAGAGAAATTAGACGTTGAAACTGGTGCAACTGTAGAATTTGATAAAGTTCTTCTTGTTGCTAACGGCGAAGACATCAAAGTTGGTGCTCCTCTTGTAGAGGGCGGCAAAATTGTTGCTGAAGTTGTACAACACGGTCGTGGCGATAAAGTTAAAATCGTTAAGTTCCGTCGTCGTAAGCACTCTCGTAAGCAACAGGGTCACCGTCAGTGGTTCACTGAAGTGAAGATCACTGGTATCAACGCTTAATCTATTAGGAGAGTTTAACAATGGCACACAAAAAAGCTGGTGGTTCTACTCGTAACGGCCGCGATTCAGAAAGCAAACGTCTAGGTGTTAAGCGTTTCGGTGGTGAATCTGTACTTGCAGGTAACATCATCGTTCGTCAACGTGGTACTAAGTTCCACGCTGGTAACAACGTAGGTATCGGTAAAGACCACACTCTATTCGCTCTTACTGAAGGTAAAGTGAAGTTCGAAGTGAAAGGTCCTAAGAACCGTAAGTTTGTAAGCATCGAAGCTGAGTAATTAGGTTTTTAACCAAATTACTTAATAGCTTTAAGCTGAATTCAAAAGCCCTGCCGAATCGGCGGGGTTTTTTATTTGTGGCAGTCGACATATCGAAGTTTCTCGCTAAGATCCTAAGCGATTTGAATCTGGGAGCTTAGATCTGTCATCTGCTAAAATTGTCGGATGACATAGTAAGATTTAATCCACGCACGAAGTAGTCGGAGTAAAAGATGAAGTTCGTAGATGAAGCGGTAGTAAAAGTTCAGGCTGGTGATGGCGGTAGTGGCGTTGTCAGTTTCTGGCGTGAAAAATTCATCACTAAAGGTGGCCCTGATGGCGGTGATGGCGGTGACGGTGGTGATGTTTATATCCAAGCTGATGAAAACCTAAATACCCTGATTGATTACCGTTTCCAGCGCTTCTACGAAGCTGAGCGTGGTGAAAACGGTCGCGGTGGTAACTGTACCGGTAAGCGTGGTAAAGACATTGTTCTTCGTGTACCTGTGGGTACGCGCGCTGTGGATATCCACACAAATGAAATCGTGGCGGAAGTTGCTGAACACGGTAAGAAAGTGATGATCGCAAAAGGCGGTTGGCACGGTCTAGGTAACACGCGTTTCAAATCTTCAGTAAACCGCGCGCCTCGTCAGAGAACATTGGGTACAAAGGGTGAAGTACGCGAAATTCGCCTTGAGCTATTGCTTCTTGCTGATGTGGGTATGCTTGGTCTACCTAATGCTGGTAAATCAACCTTTATCCGCGCAGTATCAGCAGCAAAACCGAAAGTCGCTGATTACCCATTCACGACTTTGATCCCAAGCTTGGGTGTCGTAAGTGTCGTACCAGAGAAAAGTTTTGTTGTTGCAGACATCCCTGGTTTGATCGAGGGTGCAGCAGATGGCGCTGGCCTTGGTATTCGATTCTTGAAGCACTTAGAGCGTTGTCGAGTGTTGCTGCACATGATCGATATTATGCCAATTGATCAGTCCGATCCGGTGCAAAATGCATTGACGATCATTGATGAACTAGAACAATACAGCGAAAAACTGGCAAGTAAGCCGCGCTGGTTAGTGTTCAACAAAGTTGATCTAATGCCTGAAGAAGAAGCGAATGAGAAGATCCAAGAAATCTTAGACGCACTAGGTTGGGAAGACGAGTACTTTAAGATCTCGGCGATCAATCGTAACGGTACTAAAGAGCTTTGTTACAAACTGGCTGACTTTATGGATAACCTACCTCGCGAAGAGGAAGAAGTGGCTGAAGAAGATAAAGTTAACTTCATGTGGGATGATTACCATAAAGATGCGATGGCGGGTAAAGACGTTATCACTGAAGATGACGACGACGATTGGGATGACTGGGACGATGAAGAAGATGACGGTCACGTTGTCTACGTTCGTGACTAATCAGAACGGTCAAACAATGCCTGTTTGCCTATAATTCATTAAGCCGCAATTATTTATTGCGGCTTTTTTTGTATCTAAATCATATTTAGGTGATGTGATTTACGGCACAATAACTGATACGTCGTGTTTTTTTGAGGGTTAGTTTGGCCCTCGCGCGTATGAATGAGTAACACCCTAAAAGGAATTAGACTTATTTATGACTCTAGAAACCATACCGCCTAGAGAGTTGGCGGTATCTACTCAACGATCGATTTCTCGTCTTGTCGCCCAAGCCGGACAAATGCTACTTGCTCATGGTGCTGAAAGTACTCTTGTGAGCGATATTATGCGTCGTATTGGCCTTGCTTGTGGGGTGAATGAAGTTGCGGTAGCACTATCAGCTAATGCATTGGTTGTGACGACGGTAATGGATGGGCATTGCATCACCACCACCCGAAGCTGCGCTGATCGTGGCATCAATATGCGCGTTATTACGCAAATTCAACGAATCTGTATCATGATGGAACGTGGTTTGCTCGATTCAACCATGGCGCAGAAAAAGCTGAACGCTATCAGTCCAGAGCGTTATAACCGCTGGTTGGTGGTGTTTATGATTGGCTTGTCTTGTGCGGCATTCAGTCATCTAGCTGGTGGTGATTGGGGAGTATTCATTATGACCTTTTTAGCTTCAGCTGGTGGCATGATCGTTCGCCAAGAAATTGGTCATCGTCATTTCAACCCTCTATTGAACTTTGCTGCGACCGCTTTTGTGACCACCTTAATTTCAGCACAGGCGGAAATTTACCAAATCGGTAATCTACCTACCGTAGCAATGGCATCGTCAGTATTAATGCTTGTACCTGGTTTCCCACTCATTAACTCTGTCGCAGATATGTTGAAAGGCCACATTAATATGGGGATTGCTCGATTTGTGATGGCTAGTTTACTAACGTTGGCGACATGTTTGGGGATCGTTGCTGCGATGAGTGTAACTGGAATTTGGGGGTGGGCTATCTAATGAGTTTATTTGATTTGATGTTTGGCCTTTTGAATGACATGTTTTTTGCGGCGATTCCCGCTGTAGGATTTGCATTGGTTTTTAACGTACCACAAAGAGCTTTAGTGTATTGCGCTGTTGGTGGCGCGATTGGTCATGGTAGCCGCTACTTGATGATGCAGTTTGGCATTCCTATTGAGTGGGCAACCTTTTTTGCTGCGACGTTAGTTGGGATGATTGGTGTGTACTGGTCTCACCGTTTTCTCGCGCATCCAAAAGTGTTTACTGTGGCTGCTTTGATCCCGATGGTGCCGGGTGTGTTTGCGTACAAAGCAATGATCGCTATGGTAGAAATCAATCATGTTGGCTACTCACCCGAGCTTGTCGCAACCTGTATGGAAAACTTTCTTAAGGCCATGTTTATTATTGCAGGTTTAGCAGTTGGTCTTGCGGTTCCGGGGCTGTTATTCTATCGCCGCAGACCAATTGTATAAGGACCTAACATGATCATTAGTATGATTGCCGCGATGGCCGACAATCGCATCATTGGCAAAGACAATCAAATGCCTTGGCATCTTCCCGCCGATTTCGCTTGGTTTAAGCGTTGTACCATGGGAAAACCGGTTGTGATGGGACGCAAAACCTATGAGTCTATTGGTCGCCCTTTACCTGGTCGCTTGAATATTGTTATTAGCCGTGATGAGACACTAAAGATCGAAGGTGTCACTACCGTAACATCGATTGAGCAGGCTCTGGAAGTCGCAGGTGATGTGGAAGAAGTGATGATCATTGGTGGTGGTGCGATTTACACCACTTGTCTGCCTATGGCCAATAAACTGTATGTAACACACATTGAAGCGGCCATTGATGGTGATACTCAGTTCCCAGATTGGGGAGACGAGTTTAAGGAAACTTACTCAGAAATGTATCAAGCCGATGAGAAGAACGCCTACAACATGCGCTTTACTGTGTTAGAAAAGTAATTCGAGATTAACACCGCGTAGTTAATACGGTAATGCCGTTCGTATAACAGCGAGCGGCCATCCCAACCTACCGTCATCCTGAAAAGCGACGAAAGAGCGAGATTCAGGAGCCTCTATACGAGTACTTTGTTGTCAAAGGTATTTCTATCTATTCGCAGCGCGAGGATATTAGATTTCTAGTCTCGTTAAGGCTCGTTGGAATGACCCTACAGGAGGTGTTAAGTGACAGGTATTCCTCCTACTATGGATTATCGACTGTTATTCAGTGTTTAACTTAACGCATCCTGAGTAAAAATTTTCTTATCTTCCCAACGGATCATGGTTAGGCTTCCGCCCCAAACACAGCCAGTATCTAGCCCGATGACTTCGCTGTTCATATAACCTTGCAGTGCAGCCCAGTGCCCAAAGAGCACCGCTTTGTTTAAGTGGATACGTTTAGGCACCTCAAACCATGGAATAAGTTCGTTACCGGAAACTTGTTGCGGTGGCAATTTACAATCCATATCCAAACGACCATCAGGGAAACAAAAGCGCATCCGCGTAAAAGCATTGATAATATAACGGTATCGGTCCAAACCCTGTAGATAGTCATCCCAGGAATCAGGTTGATTGCTGTACATGTTTTTTAATAGCCAAGGCAGCTCTTCACTTTGGATGATGCGCTCAACTTCACGGGCACACTTTCTCGCTGTTTTTAGATTCCACTGCGGTGATATGCCAGCGTGACACATCACGAACTCGTCATGCTCGGCCATTAGAGGTTGCTGAGCTAGCCATGTCAGTAGTTCCTCTTTGTCAGGGGCCGTGAAAATAGGTGCGGTTCTATCTTTGTCTTTGACCTTTTTTATCCCGTGAGCCACTGCAAGAAGGTGAAGGTCGTGATTACCAAGCACGACGATTGCGCTTGCGCCAAGTGACTTCACAAAGCGTAACGTTTCTAATGATTTAGGCCCTCTGGCGACCAAATCACCAGCAAGCCAAAGTTGGTCTTTTTTCACAGAGAAAGATACTTTTTCTAGTAGTCGCTGCAATTCATCAAAACAGCCTTGGATGTCACCAACAATATAGGTAGCCACTGAATCTCCAATTTACTAATTTAAAACATTTGGAACAGCCAAGCGAAATGGTTCAATTTCGGTGATGAACTCTTGCCCTTTCTCATCCAGCATTTTGTAGTGTCCTTGCATAACGCCGACAGGGGTTTCTAACGCGGTTCCGCTACTGTACGTGTATTCATCATTGCTTGGAATAAAGGGCTGCTGGCCTACAACTCCGTCACCTTCAACCGTCATTTGCTTGCCATTCGAGTCTGTGATTAGCCAGCGGCGGCTCACTAACTGTACGGTTTGTTGGCTAAGGTTTTTGATGGTGATGATATAAGCGAAAACGTAGCGTTGTAGCTCTGGGTTGGACTGTTCTTCGATGTATTTGGTGTGAACTTGAATTTTGATGCAAGGTTGAATGACGTCCATGTGCACTCCTCAGAAACGTAATATCCCAATAATAATAAGCCAAACCTACAAGGGTTTGGCTCATTGTTTGAGTTCTTAGTGCTGCGGGTTATCCGCAAGCCAGTTCGCCATTGCGACGAATTGTTCTAGCGTCAGGTTCTCTGGACGCATGCTTGGATTAACACCTAGCTCTTCTAGTACTTCTGTGCTTAACAACGATTTGTAGCAGTTACGAACTGTTTTACGACGTTGGTTAAAGCCTTCACGACAAACGCGATCGAGCAAACGCAGATCTTTCGCCGGGCATGGCAGCTCTTCGTAAGGCACTAAACGAACAACGGCAGAATCCACTTTCGGGGGTGGAACGAATGCCGTTGGCGGTACTTCCAGTACCGGTACCACTTTACAGTAGTACTGAGCCATTACCGTTAAACGGCCGTAAGCTTTGCTGCCAGGGCCGGCGGCTAAGCGGTTTACCACTTCTTTTTGCAGCATAAAGTGCATGTCTTGAATGTCTTTATGGAACTCGAAAAGGTGGAACATCAATGGTGTAGAGATGTTGTACGGTAAGTTACCAAAAATGCGCAGCTTGTTGTTTGGCTTCACTAGTTGAGTGAAGTCAAAACGCATAGCGTCACCCTCATGGATGGTCAACTTATCTGCCAGTTCAGGGTGAGTACGTAGGCGTTCCGCCAGATCGCGGTCTAATTCGATAACTGTGAACTTATCTACTTCACGACCTACTGGCTCAGTGATTGCACCAAGACCAGGACCGATTTCAACCAGGTTTTGACCTGGTTTTGGGTTAATCGCTGATACGATTCCATCAATAATGTATGGATCGTTCAGGAAGTTTTGACCAAAACGTTTACGCGCTTTGTGTCCTAAATGGACATCATTTCTCATTGTTTCTTCTCTACCAAATCTATCGCATGCGTGAGCGCTGTTCGGAAACTCCCTGTATCCGCTTGACCTGTCCCTGCCAGATCTAATGCAGTACCGTGGTCCACCGATGTTCTAATAAAAGGTAGACCAAGAGTAATGTTTACTGAACGACCAAAGCCTTTGTATTTTAATACTGGCAACACTTGATCATGGTACATGCCTAAAACAGCATCAGCATCATTTAAATATTTTTCATTGAAAATGGTATCAGCCGGCAGAGGGCCGATCAGGTTGATACCTTTTTCTTGTCGAATTTTTTCCAGTGTCGGAGTTATGGTCTCGATCTCTTCACGACCTAAGCAGCCATCTTCGCCAGCATGAGGGTTAAGCCCGCAAACGTAGATGTTTGGTTGTGCGATAGCAAACTTTTCTACAAGGTCTGTATGAAGAATATCGATGATTTTTTCTAATCGCTCTTCGGTGACAGCTTTGGACACATAAGCTAAAGGAATATGTGTTGTAACCAGCGCCACGCGTAGTCCTTCCGTTGCTAGCATCATTACGACTAGCGGCGTTTGTGACTTCTCGGCGAAAAATTCAGTATGGCCACTGAATGCAACACCTGCGCGATTAATCACCCCCTTATGAACAGGGCCGGTGACAATAGCATCAAATTCATCATTCATACAGCCTAAAGCCGCTCTTTCTAGCGTTTTTAATACATAGTGGCCATTCGCTTCATTGAGCTCGCCTGCGACCGCAGGTTCCGATATTTGGATATGATCAACGATAAGCGTGCCCGCTTTTTGTGCTTTAGGTGCTTCTTCTGGATTGTAATCAGACAGTTGGACTTCGATGCCAAGCTGCTTGGCTCGCTCCGTCAGCATATTCTTATCGGCACAGACGACAATTTGGTGCGCCCAATCTTCTTTCGATAGGGCAAGCACTAAGTCTGGGCCGATACCCGCAGGTTCCCCTGCGGTTACGACAATTCTACGAATTGTATTAGTTGTCATTGTTGTCATCCACGATTTCAACAAACGCACTTGCGCGTAGCTCTTGCATCCATGCGCCCGCTTCTTCATTAAATTTACGGTTAAATAGAATACGGTAAGCTTTGTTCTTCATCGCTGAGTCAGTACGGTCCACTTGGCGACGATCCAACACTTCAACGATATGCCAGCCGTGAACGGTTTTGAACGGTTCGCTGATTGAGCCAACTGGCAGAGTTTCTACTTGGTGCTTAAATTCTGGCAAGTAAAGATCTGGTGTTTGATAACCTAGTTCACCGTCTTGTGCTGCCGAGCCAGGATCTTGACTGTATTGTGTTGCCAATTGAGCGAACGTTGCTTCACCGGCTTTGATGCGGCGTACAAATTCATTCAGTTGCTTCTTCGCCCCTTCGTCGCTCAGAATCACGGTTGGTTTAATCAAAATATGACGCGCATTTACTTCCGTTACCGCAACCGTTTCTAGGCCTTTTACATCCTCTATTTTTAGGATGTGGAAACCAACGCCACTACGGAAAGGACCAATAATGCTGCCTTTGTTTTGCATCTTGATCTGATCAGCAAAGATGGTTGGCATCTCTTCTTTACGCATCCAGCCCCAGTCACCACCCTGTAAAGCTTTAGGACCTTTTGAGTAGGTGTAGGCCATCTCCGTAAAATCTGCACCTTCGTTTAGCTTTTTCGCGAGCGCTTTAGCTTCTGCTTCTACAGCTGACTTTTCTTTATCGTCAGAGAAGCGCAGTTGAATGTGTCCAATTTTGTATTGAACAGTCGCATTGGTTTCTTGTGATAGTTGCTCAGCAAGGCTATCGACCTCTGCTGGAAGGATATTAATACGGCGACGAACCAGTGCATTGCGAGCTTCTGATGCGGCGATTTCCTTACGAATTTGTTCGCGGAATTCTGGGTAACTTAAACCTTCACTTTCTACAGAAGCGGCGAGTTGTTCTACCGATTGCTCATTATTACGTGCGATCTCTGCAATCGCTTGGTTTAAACGGTTGTCGTCAATACGCACACCAATACGGTCTGCTTCTTGGCCTTGCAACGTATCAATGATAAGTTTTTCAACGACTTGTTCTTTTAACACGCTGGTGGAAGGTAAGCTCTTTCCACTTTGACGTGCGTTGGCTTGCAGCGTTTTCATCGCTGTTTCGATGTCGCTTTGTAGAACTACACCGTCGTTCACGATGACCGCAACCTTATCGATCTCTACTGGTGCTGCAACCGCTCCGCAAGAGAGTAGGGTCGTGAATAAGATTGATTTCCAAATTTTCATTTAAAATTCCGTCAGTATTTTTGAATAGGCGTCTTATTCATTTAAGACGCCTATTTTGATTAATTGTTCAGATAGAATGGGCGGCCGTACTTAATCGCGTTGTCAGAACCATCCAGTTCTTTGACAGCAGTGTCTTCACGCTGGTTGGTCGCAAAGCCTTGAATACCGAAGTTAACGCTGAAGTTATTTTCGTATTCAGGTGATGCCCCGGTGCTGCCGATAGCTTGGTCTTCCCAACCAAGCAATTGGTTTGAGTAAGTGACGCCAATGTACCAACAGTCAGATTGGTAACGTAGGCTCGCTAACCATTCTAGGTCCGCATTTTCATTGAGGTCGTAGTAGTATTGAACACTCGCAGACCAGTTCGGGTTGAACTCGTAGGCCGCTACAATACCTGCTTGAGAAATACCTTTACGAGTAATTGTGTCTAGGTTTTCGAGAATGATCGTATCTTCGATGTATTCACGCGTAACGTAGCGATAGTTACCCTGAATAAAGCCGCCGTTGAATTGGTATTCCAAGGTACTGTTTGCCAACTGCATGGAGCTCAAATCAATATCGTATTGAATTCCACCGTGATAGAACAAGTAATCGTTGTAGTTGAAATCAGCTTCAATTGCCCATGATGAGTAATTGGTTGTCTCATCCGGAAGATTTGGGCTGTTGCTCAGTTTGGTCTTTTTATCGAAGTAGTAAATCTGACCAAATGAAACGTTAAGACGCTCTTTATAGTCATCATCAAAGAAGCGAGTACTCGCACCGTAGCTTAACTGGTTCGCCGAGGCGATTTTATCAATGCCACTGTACTTACGACTGCGGAATAGCCCGTAGTAGTCGGTTTGTAGCAAGGTGGTATCGTAGTTGTAGATGTTGGTTTGATCTTCTTCAGGTACGTACAAGTACTGCAGCTGAGGCTCCAGTGTTTGTGTGTAGCCCTTGATCCAGCTTGTATCTCGCTCTAAGTAAAGTTGCGCATGCGTACGGAACTCAGGAATAACACGAGAAACTTCATCATCCAACTGGTTTTGCAAGTTTACATCTGTCAAACCCGTTAAGTCTTGAGAGTAATACGTAGAGAGCACACGCGCTTCTGTTGTCCACGTTGCCCATGAGTTTGAGAGTGGTAATGTAAGCCCTGGTTCAATGTGAACACGGGTCGCATTTGGTCGCGCAGCATCGCTGGTATCGAAGCGGCTGACTTGGCTCTTCACGTCAAAGTTAAGGTAATCTCCCCACAACGGCGTGTAGTAGTTCAAGTCTAACTGAGGAAGCAGGCGATAAGGGCGGTTCTCTTCTTTCAATAAGATTTGGAAGTCACGAACGGTTAACGAGGCATCCCAGAAGTCAGAACGATATTGTACTTGTCCTTCTTGGACCAGTTGACCATCTTCACGGTTACCAATGTCGGAGTCGAGATCGAGGAAGTAATCAATATCACTCACTTTTGAGTAATCGACTTTGACTATCCACTGTTTATTGATGATACCGTCGTGTTTAACTTGGTAGCCCCAACGAGACTCGTCCTGATATTTGCGATCACTATTGAGGTATTCGCCTTTGATTTCCCCATTTCCCCAACCATCTGTTAGATAGCGGAAATCAGTATCGAGTTTTGTACCACGTTGCTGCATATAGAGCGTGGTGAGTGTCATGTCATATTGAGGCGCGATGTTCCAATAGAATGGCACCTCGACTTCCATACCATCACTAGAACCGTACGATAAAGAAGGGAAGAGGAAACCCGTTTTGCGCGTATCTCCAATTGGCATGGTTAGATACGGCACATAGAAAACAGGCACATCTAACACTTCAAATCGAGGATGGTGCAGCGTCGCTGTCTCTTCATCTTGGTCAACATCGATGCCTGACGCAACCAATCGCCATGAATTATCGCCTTGAGGGCACGATGTGATAGAGCCGTCTTCGAGTTCATAAACCGACTGACCTGTGCGGGCGATATAGGCTGCAGTGCCTCGGCCTTGTTGGCAAAGGAACTGATAATCGGTGTTCTCAAGTGAAAACGTATCTTGATTAATGTCGTTAGTAACACGATCAGATCGAGCTTTGACTTGGCCGTCATTGAAAGTCACGTTGCCTTCGGCAACCACGACGTTGTCTTGTTGGTGCAGCGTTACGCTATCTGCGGTAATTTTCTTCTGGCCTTGGGTGACTTGTACATTACCTGAGTACTGAGCTTTGTCACCATTGATGGCTTGCAGGGTGTCAGCTTCTACCACTACTGGGGTATTAAGAGCGTCCTCCTCGCCACTTGTATCGACCAAACATTGATCTGTGGCGGGCATTTCCTGCACACTATCATGGATATTCGCTTCAGCTTGAGTGGTGGGTACAAACAAGGCGGTGCTGATAGAGGCCGCTAAAAATGTGCGGGAGAAATGTTGCATTGAATTGAACTTTCCTGTGTCACTACTACTCGATGGCTATAGGGCTTGTTGTACCCTAGCGTAATAGCCAAATGAATCAACTATAGTCGCATTTATCCCAGCGTATTGATTCACTGTGGCATAATGACGACAAAATAGCTGCAAAGATAAGCAGGCGAAATGGCCTAGCCGAAATAAAACTAATTCCATTATCATAAAGGAAATCGTTGCATCCGGCACTATAAGACCGCCGTCGTCGATAAAAATTCATTGATAGAGAACACATAATGCATATTTTTGGCAAAATTCTGGGTGCCTTTTTTGGCTTGTTACTTGGCGGGCCGCTAGGTTTACTCTTTGGCTTATTTATTGGCCATCAATTCGATAAAGCACGTCGCTTGAGTCAAGCCGGGTTCTCTACTGGCGGCTTTGGAAAAGGGCCAAGTCAAGCTCAGCGCCAAGAAGAGTTTTTTAAAGCGGCGTTTGCGGTAATGGGACATGTGGCAAAAGCGAAAGGCCAAGTCACCAAAGAGGAAATCCAACTGGCTTCTGCCATGATGGACCGCATGAATTTGCATGGCGAACAGCGTCGCGCAGCGCAAGACGCGTTTCGTGAAGGTAAAGGCAGCGACTTTCCGTTAGAAGATGTTCTTGTTCGTGTGAAAATTTCGACAGCTGGTCGCTTTGACTTGTTGCAATTTTTCTTAGAGCTGCAAATCTCGGCGGCCTTTGCAGATGGCTCGATTCATCCTAGTGAACGAAATGTGTTACACAAAATAGCACGTGGTTTGGGTTTCTCTTCTGAGCAGCTAGAGCGTCGCTTGCAAATGCAAGAAGCCGCATTCCGTTTCCAAAGCCAGGGTGGTTTTCATGGTCAGCATCAAGGCCAATCTTCTGGTGGTAGCTGGCAACAAGCTTCACAAGCGGATCAGTTGGCCGACGCGTACAAAATTCTGGATGTGTCTTCAGATGCCGACAGTAAAACCGTTAAGCGTGCTTATCGTAAACTGATGAACGAGCATCACCCGGACAAATTGATGGCTAAAGGTTTACCACCAGAGATGATGAACGTCGCGAAAGAGAAATCTCAAGAGATTCAAAACGCTTACGATCTGATTAAGAAAGTCAAAGGCTTCAAGTAGTCGGACGTTTTCTATCAAGTATTGGATTTAAAAAGGGCACTCAGTGCCCTTTTTTATGTCTTAGTTTTTGAGTTGCCGGTGTCTTTAGCTTTTGGCCTATCATGATCCTAACGCTAATTGACCTCAAATCTCTCCAGTTTAGTTGGCTTGATTCAAGTCCCAATCGTATTCGTATTTCACTTTACCAGAGAAATTTTTGTATTGCGGTGCGTACTTTGCGATGTGGTTGAAGACTTGTTTTTCTCCACCAAAGTCCGTTGCAAACCAATCATAAATAGAAGACAGCTGTGCCGTGTTACCTTGGATAGATACGCCTTTGCTGCTGTTAATAAATGTTTTGGCGGCACTATCCAGTAGAACTTGCGTGTTGTCAGCAGTGAATGCTTGAGACTGCAGATTAGGGCATCCCAAGCTGGCACAGTTAACCGCGTAATGTGTTCTCGGGTCATTCCAAATTGGACGTAAAATGCGATGTTCAATATCGTTTAAAGTTAGATCCTTCCCGTTGACTACGACCACATCGTCTCCCCAAGGACCAAAGCTAAATAAGCCACCTAGCTTGGTGATTGATTCGACTGGATAGTTATCCAAAATAAGATCTACCGTGATGGCGTTGTAAAGGTTTACCCAATAGGCATACTGCTCTGCTTGGCTGTATTGTAGAGGGTCTAGTTTTGCCAAACGCTGGATGTATTGTTTCAGCTTGGTTTTATCGACAGAGGAGACTTGGCTGTAACGAAACAAGGTATTCTCGCCTTGTTCAACTAAATAAGTATCGAGTAGTTGTTGCCATTCTTGATGAGAAATTTGGGTTTGGTTGGCTTGATTCGATTGTTTCCAATATGGCCATAAGTCGGATTTTGGAGCGGAAAATGTCGAGAAAGAAACCAGAGCACACAACAGCAATAACAGACGCTTCATAGAGATACCTTTGAATGAGATATTGTTGATAGTGTAGACCAGTTTAGTGCTTGTTTTCTTTCAGTAATCAGTGGCCTTTATTCGCCGTCATTCTGAGGAGCATAAGCGATATCAGGAATCTAATACCCACAAACTCTTGAGTAAAGACAGTATGAATCTGCACAGTGCGCTCTGGCAGTAGATCCTGAATTACACTCCTTCGCCGCTGTTCAGGATGACGAATTTCAACAGAGGCGTTCGGTATTCTGTAAGCAAAGCGATATGAGAACGGTTACCCAAAACATTAAAAGGGCCGACAATTGCCAGCCCTTGATTTGTGTATTTACTAACGCGTCTTAACGTAAGAAGCTTGGAATATTTGCTTCGTACTCGGCAATCTTATCTTCGTGCTGAAGGGTTAGACCAATGTTGTCCAAACCGTTTAGCAAGCAATGACGACGGAACGAATCGATTTCAAAACCATATTCTTTGCCGTTGGCACGAACGACATTCGCTTCTAGGTCGACCTCGACTTCTGCACCTTCATTTGCCTCAACAAACTGGAAGATTTCATCCACTTCTTGTTCAGTCAAACGAACTGGCACCATTTGGTTGTTGATCGAGTTGCCGTAAAAAATATCGGCAAAGCTTGGTGCGATCATCGCTTTGATGCCGTAATCCGCTAGTGCCCACGGTGCGTGCTCACGAGATGAGCCACAGCCGAAGTTTTCACGAGCCAGCAAGATAGACGCGCCTTGGTAGCGAGGTGCGTTCATCACGAACTCTGGATTTGGCTGTTCGCCAGCATCGTCTAGGAAGCGCCAGTCATGGAATAGGTGCTTACCAAACCCTAGGCGGGAGACCTTTTGTAGGAACTGCTTTGGAATGATGGCATCAGTATCAACGTTCGCTGCATCTAGAGGAACAACTAAGCCTGTGTGTTGTTTAAAGCCTGACATTGGTTTGCTCCTTAGTCTAGTTCACGAATATCTACAAAGTGACCAGCAATTGCTGCTGCCGCTGCCATCGCAGGGCTCACTAGGTGGGTACGGCCATCACGACCTTGGCGGCCTTCAAAGTTACGGTTTGAAGTAGACGCACAACGTTCATGTGGACCCAAACGGTCATTGTTCATTGCTAGACACATCGAGCAACCTGGTAGGCGCCACTCAAAGCCCGCTTCTTTAAAGATAACGTCCAAGCCTTCCGCTTCTGCTTGCGCTTTTACTTGCTCAGAGCCAGGAACGATTAGCGCTTGAACGTGAGGCGCGACTTTGCGACCTTTCGCTACTTCAGCGGCTGCGCGCATGTCTTCGATACGTGAGTTAGTACAAGAACCAACGAAGACTTTATCAACGTTGTAATCAGACAATGACTTGCCTGCCTCTAGGCCCATGTAAGCCAATGCTTTTTCTGCCGATGCTTTTTCTACTGGGTCGGCAAAGCTTTCTGGTGCTGGGATCGGTTGATCTACTGCGATCACTTGGCCTGGGTTAGTACCCCAAGTGACTTGTGGTCTGATATCCGCTGCGCTTAGTGTCACGACTGCATCAAACTGAGCATCATCGTCCGTTTTTAATGTTTTCCAGTATTCTACTGCTGCATCAAAGTCGGCACCTTGGGGTGAGAATTTACGGCCTTTGATGTATTCGAACGTGGTTTCATCTGGTGCAATCAAACCGGCTTTCGCACCTAGCTCAATTGCCATATTACATACGGTCATGCGGCCTTCCATTGAAAGGTCGGTGATCGCCTCACCACAGAATTCAACCACGTAGCCTGTACCGCCAGCAGCTGTGGTTTCACCGATGATCGCTAGCACGATATCTTTAGCCGTGATGCCCGGAGCCACTTTGCCTTTTACTTCGATCTTCATCGTTTTAGCGCGCGCTTGTTTTAGCGTTTGAGTTGCTAATACGTGCTCAACTTCAGATGTTCCAATACCAAAAGCTAGCGAGCCGAACGCACCGTGTGTAGCAGTGTGCGAGTCACCACAAACAATGGTCATGCCCGGTAGGGTAATACCAAGCTCTGGGCCCATAACGTGCACAATACCTTGATATTTATGGTTAATGTCGTAAAGCGTAACACCAAACTCTTCACAGTTTTTCGATAGCGTTTCCATCTGGATACGAGCCATCTCACCGGATGCGTTGATGTCTTTGGTGGTTGTTGAAACGTTGTGGTCCATGGTGGCAAAAGTTTTGCTGACCTGACGCACCTTACGACCTTTTTCACGCAAGCCGTCAAATGCTTGCGGAGACGTCACTTCATGTACCAAGTGACGGTCGATGTACAAGATTGGGTTTTCCCCTTCTGCTGCGACGGCAACGTGTGCGTCGTAGACTTTTTCGTATAGTGTTTTGCCCATTGTTTGCTTCCTTTCCTCGTTATCCTTGTTGCTTTGTTTTAGCACCAATGACTTAGAGGTAAGTCATTGGTGGATAGAGGATTTAGTATTTATTATGAATCTGTTCTGTATTACGAGTTTAAGATGTACTCAGCGATCTTATCGCCCATCTCAGATGTTGTAAGCGCAGGGTTGTCACCAGCAAGATCGCCCGTTAGCTCCCCAGCTGAAAGTGCTTTTGATACTGCGGCTTCAATGTCTTGCGCCGCAGTTTCTTCACCTAGGCTGTAACGCAGCATCAGTGCTGCTGATAGGATTTGCGCCACAGGGTTAGCAATATTCTTACCTGCGATATCGGGTGCACTGCCACCTGCTGGCTCGTACAGACCAAATTTACTTTCGTTTAGGCTTGCTGAAGGTAGCATACCCATTGAGCCAGTGATCATTGCACACTCATCAGAAATGATGTCGCCGAAGATGTTTGAACAAAGCATCACGTCAAACTGAGCAGGGTCTTTAATCAACTGCATTGTTGCGTTATCAATGTACATGTGTGACAGCTCGACATCTGGGTAATCTTTTGCGATTTCTTCTACCACTTCACGCCATAGGATTGAGCTTTGCAGAACGTTCGCTTTATCGATTGAACACACCTTCTTACGGCGTAGACGTGCAGATTCAAAAGCGATTTTTGCAATACGTTCGATCTCAAAGCGGTGGTACACCTCAGTGTCGAACGCTTTCTCTGTTGCGCCTTCACCTTCACGACCTTTCGGTTGGCCGAAGTAGATACCACCCGTCAGTTCACGGACTACCACGATGTCAAAGCCGCGACCCGAGATGTCTGCACGTAGCGGTGAGAAAGCTTCAAGACCTGAGTGAATTTGCGCTGGACGTAAGTTACAGAACAGTTGGAAGTGTTTGCGTAGTGGAAGTAGGGCACCGCGTTCAGGTTGCTCGTTTGGTGGTAAGTGCTCCCACTTAGGGCCGCCAACCGAGCCGAATAGGACTGCATCAGACTCTTCACATGCTTTTATTGTGCTCTCTGGAAGTGGGCAACCGTGGTTGTCGATCGCGATACCACCGACATCATGCTCGTCACGCTCAAACGCAATACCATGTTTCTTTTCGATTGCATCCAATACTTTATGTGCCTGCGCCATTACTTCCGGGCCAATGCCGTCACCGGGTAGGACGGCAATTTTGTACGATTTGTCTGTCATGTTAATCCTTTAAGTTTTCTAATTTTGAGCTTAATTATTTCAACGAGCGTGTTCTTTCCTGAGCCGTGTAGCCCGGTTGTTATTACACAGTCGCAATCTTTTTCTGCTTCATTTCTTCGATTTTATCTGCACGATGAATGCTGTTAATAACGTGCAATAATGCTTGGCCGGAAGCCTCAACGATGTCGGTGGAAACACCCGTACCGTGGTATTTGCGACCTTTGTAGTTGGCAATGATGTCTGCTTGACCCAAACCATCTTCACCTTCACCTTTCGCGGTTAGGTCGAATTTATCCAGAACGATGTCGTAGCCTGTCACGCGGTAGATACATTGGTATAGCGCATCAACTGGGCCATTACCGACCGCTGCTTCACACATTTCTTCATCACCGCATTGCATTTTGATGCTGGTGGTAGCCATTACGCTGCCAGACTGCACGCTTAGGTAGCTCAATTTGTAGAAGTCATCTTCTTCACGCAAGTTCGAGAAGTGCATTAGGGCTTCTAGGTCGTAATCGAACACTTGGCCTTTGCGGTCAGCAAGTTTCAAGAAATCCGCATACAGTGCGTCTAGGTTGTACTCGTCTTCGTTGTAACCCATGGTGTCCATATGGCTCTTCACGGCAGCGCGACCGCTGCGGCTGGTTAAGTTCAGAGCTTGGTTTTTTAGGCCAATAGACTCAGGGGTCATGATTTCGTAGGTATTCTTATTCTTCAACATGCCATCTTGGTGGATGCCTGAAGAGTGGCTAAACGCATTTGCACCCACAATTGCTTTGTTGCTTTGAATAGGCATATTGCATAGCTGGCTAACCAACTTACTGGTGCGGTGAATTTCATCATGCTTAATGCCAGTGTGAACGCCCAAAAACTCTTGACGAGTCTTGATGATCATTGCGATCTCTTCAAGTGAACAGTTACCCGCTCGCTCTCCAATGCCATTGATCGTGCCTTCTATCTGACGTGCGCCAGCTTGAACGGCGGCAATAGAGTTGGCAACTGACATCCCCAAATCGTCGTGACAGTGAACGGAGATGATCGCTTTATCAATGTTCGGAACGCGGTTAAATAGGGTTTCAATAATCCCACCAAACTCACTTGGTACCGTGTAGCCAACGGTATCTGGAATGTTGATTGTACTCGCACCTGCATTGATGGCGGCTTCTACCATGCGACATAGGTTGTCTATAGGAGTACGACCTGCATCTTCACAAGAAAACTCGACATCATCAGTGTAGTTACGCGCATGTTTAACGGCGTTGACTGCCATTTCTAGTACATCGTCGTAGCTGCGGCGTAGTTTGTCTTCTACGTGAATGGTGGAAGTGGCTAAAAATGTGTGGATACGGAATTGGTCGGCCACTTTTAAGGCTTCAGCGGCAGCATCAATGTCTTTCGCAACGGCACGCGAAAGGGCACAAACTCGACTGTTTTTTATGTTTTTTGCGATGGTTTGTACAGACTCGAAATCACCTGGTGAAGAGATTGGGAAGCCAGCTTCGATAACATCAACGCCGAGTCTTTCCAGCGCATAGGCAATCTGCAGTTTTTCTTTAACCGTCAAGCTTGCTGACAACGCTTGCTCGCCATCACGCAATGTGGTGTCGAATATAATGACCTGATCGTTCATGTTTGCTTCCTTCCTGATTTCTGCACTTCCGCGCAAGTGAATCGTTTACTTCCAGTATTTAGATATAAAAAAACCCGCATTCTCATGCGGGTTCTTAGAAATTGGTGTGGTTATTTTTCTTCCACAGCCTACCCGCGCGAACTGGTCACGATCAGGAGGAGGCTAAGCAGGATAGAAAAATGCGCTGACATAGTTGTTAAGCTTTCCACATAATTAAGTTAACAAATTAGTACCGCACTCCATGAAGCGCGTCAACCCTAAAGTCGATTTTTTATTCATATCGGATGAGTCTTTTCACTTGCTTGAGAAAAATGATGCACTAAGTGAAACGACATGATGCGATAGAAACGTGCTAGAAGAAGTAAGTTCTCATCAAGTTTGCGACGTTTCATTACCAAAACAAGCATCGGGATTGCGACTTGTCACACAAAGGTCCGAATTGTTTGGCAAAAGTTTTGAATGACCATTTATAGTAGTGCAGTTGCACTAGGTAAAAGAAATAAGGGTTAGGGAAAGAATGAGGTTAACAAAACAATTTGGACGTTCAGCCATAGTATTTACTCTGGTCAGCTTGTCGGGTTGTCAGCTGTTTCAATCGCAGACCTATGTGGAAGTGGCTTCCCCCGTTGTTATGAATGATCACTCACAGAGCGTCATGGTTATCAATGATCAAATGGATCGATTTTTGAGTTATGAGGGACGCGAATCTTTCTTGAATCAGATGCTTGTTGCCCTTGAGTCTGACAGCCGAAATAAGTTTAAAGGTAAAGATCCGGAAACGTATTCTTGGTGGAAGATCCGTGTTCAACCTAGTGAGAAACAGCAAGCGGAAGTTTTCCGACCAACCACTGAAGGTGTCGATACCTCAAACCCAGTAGAGTTTATGGATGTTTCTTACCGCTCTAAGACCACATTAAACCTACGCTCCAAACCGAGTCTTGAAGGGGCAAAGCTTGGCGTATTATCGAAAGGGGAAGTCTTTAATGTGCTAGCAAAAGTGGTTGATCAACCTTGGTTTCTCGTTGAACAGAAAGGAGTGATAAAAGGTTATGTCCATAAGGATTATGCGCGCAGCAATGTGATAAATCGTGACATTTTATCTACTCAGCCTAACCCTCTACTAGAGCCTAACTCGAGTAAAACGGAGAAAACGAGTATAGAGCATGAACTGTCGGGAAACTATACTTGCCGCTCACTGAGCTATGAGCTTACAAAAGATGGCGACATTACGACAGGCTCTTTGCGCGCCTGCCGCAAGAAGAGAAAAGTCTGGTATATAGACACCCCTCAACCGCAACCATCAAACCGTTCTTAATGTTCTATTTTTATGGTTATGCCCAATAGATAAATTGTTGGGCACACCTTAATTTGGCCTTTGTCATTAATTGTCCAAACTCCCGTCATGCTGTTGTCACCTAAACCTCCTACTTTTCACACAAAGGCGTTGTCAAAGTAAGGAAAGGTCACATGCGAACCATAGAGACAATTACACAGCCAATTGCAACCATTGCTAAGTTTGATTTAGCGCTCTCTAGTGTTTGTCTTAAGCACCGTTTTAATCAACAAGTCGCCAATATCAGTAAAGGAGTCTCCCACAGTGGTGACGGGCATCTTTACTTGGTGTTGGGTTTATTAGCTTGGTATTTAGATAAGGAGCAAGGAGTCTGGTTTTTACTGGCGGGTTTACTTGCTTTTGCTATCGAGCTACCAATTTATTGGACGCTGAAAAATAGTTTTAAGCGTCGTCGCCCTGAAGAGCTTAGTGCACTCCTTCCTGCTTTTATTACCCCCTCTGATCGCTATAGTCTTCCTTCAGGACACACTGCCGCTGCGTTTGTCATGGCGACGCTGATTGACCATTTCTATCCGAGCCTAGGCGTTGCTGCATTCTTTTGGGCAAGTTTAATCGGAACCGCGCGAATCTTATTGGGTGTGCACTTTTTTACCGATGTCATCATTGGTGCACTGCTTGGCAGTCTCTGTGGTGGATTAGCGATTGCGATGTTAGGAGGCTAATTGATGAAAATCTTGTACGGTGTTCAAGGAACAGGAAACGGACATATTGCACGCGCAAGGGCGATGAGTCATGCGTTTAAAGAGCACGATGTTGAGGTCGACTTTTTGTTTTCTGGGCGAGCGCCGGAAAAATACTTTTCAATGGAAGCATTTGGCGATTACCAGACTCGCCGAGGCTTCACCTTTATTACCGAAAAAGGCTCTGTAAACTACGCGAAAACAGCATTGAATAACAATTTGGTGCAGTTTTTCAAAGAAGTTAAGCAACTCGATCTGTCGTCCTACGATCTTATCATTAATGACTTCGAACCTGTGACTGCGTGGGCAGCGAGACAACAAAATAAGCCTTCTATTGGTATCAGCCACCAAAATGCTTTCCGTTATCCGGTGCCACTAAAGGGAGCAAGTTGGTTAGATAAATCCGTCATTGAATACTTTGCGCCTTCTCAACACCACCTTGGTTTGCATTGGCATCATTTTGATCAACCTTTGTTACCACCAATAGTGCATACCGTCGATAGCCAAGCAGAAAACGACGACTTCGTGTTGGTGTATCTACCGTTCGAATCGATTGAAGATATCTCGGACTTATTGTTCCACTTTAATCAACAAGCGTTTATCTGTTATCACCCGGATGTGATCGAATGTGAGCAGGTAGAAAACATAGAACTGCGCCCTTTATGCCACAGCAACTTCCAGCATCATTTGCATCGCTGTAGTGGTGTCATTGCTAATGGTGGGTTTGAGCTTCCTTCAGAAGCCTTGTCTTTGGGGAAAAAATTGTTACTAAAGCCACTCGCGGGTCAATTCGAGCAGCAGAGCAATGTTGCGACCTTAGAAGATTTAGGGCTTGCGATGTCGATGGAGAGCTTAGACATTTCCGCAGTACGCCAGTGGCTAAAGGAGCAACAAGCCGAAAGTGTGAAATACCCAGATGTTGCTCAGGCTATTGTTCATTGGGTACTGCAAGGTGCATGGGATTCACAAGCAGAGTTATCCAGACAGCTGTGGGAGCAGGTTGATTTTCCAAGTTACGTGTCGAACATTTAAGTACGTTGTTCAGTACATTGTTCCTTCCATTTTTGACACGATTTTGTTGCAGCCTTTCTGTTTGGAAGGCTGCATTTTTATTCTTCCTCTCTCATTTCTATTCAGTGTGTATTTGCTGATAATTTGACTGATAAGTGCAAAATTCAATCAGAGATATAGCTGCTATATGTTGTTCTTATCTCAACCAATAACTGAGCTAAATGCATGCTTGTGTTAACCACCTGTCCTATCAATTTGCTAAATACGTCCTCAAAGAATGCATTTTTACGTGTTTTATAGTTTTTTATGTTTTTATCAAACCTTTGTTATTTAACAAATAAATACCTAATTGGCTAAAATTTACTGATTAAATATCAATCTAGTTGCGAAACCGCAATCGATTAGTTGATAGTACAGTTCGAGCCGGAAGTATCCGGACGATAAATATAATAAAAAGTTAGGTTATCTATTCGTAAAATGATTCGAATCCAGCCGCCGTCTTTTGTGCGAGATGGGATTCTATTCGTTATGAATTTAATGAACAAAGTTGACGATTACAAAAGAGGCGCACTTAATGTTAGAGAAGAAAGACGCGATGAGCGCAATTGCTAGCTACCGTATGGAAAGCACTTTGCGTGGTGTAGATTTAAACCTACTGACTGTATTTGATGCTGTAATGCAAGAGCAAAATATTACTCGTGCAGCACATAACCTAGGCATGTCTCAGCCGGCGGTAAGTAACGCCGTGGCACGCTTAAAAGTGATGTTTAACGACGAGCTATTCATGCGCCAAGGCCGTGGTATTCAGCCTACGCAACGAGCACGTCAACTGTTTGGTCCTATTCGCCAAGCACTGCAGCTGATTCGCAATGAACTTCCTAGCTCTGTATTCCAGCCAGAATCTTCGACTCGCTTATTCAAGCTTGCGATTTGCAGCCCTTGCGACATGCGTTTTGCTCCGAAGATCATGGCAAAAGTGAATCAACAAGCACCAAACGTTCAGCTTCACCTAGATGCAGAATTTGACCGTTTGTTGTCTGAGCGTATGCGCTACCAAGAAATTGATTTCGTGATCGACTACGCTCGTTTTGATGAGCAAGGTTTCTCAAGTACTGAAATCTTCAAAGATGAATTAGTGGTTATCGCATCAAAAACACATCCACGCATTCAAGGTGGTGTGACGGCTGAGCAACTGCTTAACGAAAAGCATGCGAAGTTATCTAAAGTGCATGGCCAACGTAGTTTCTCAGAGCAAGCGTACCGTGAACTGGATTGCCAAGCGGCGTATGAAGGTTCTAGTTTAAGCAACCTACTATACGTGGTGGGTCAATCTGAGCTTGTGACTATTGCACCACGTTGGATGGCGGAAAATGCGGTAAACAGCGATCAATTACAAATTCTTGATTTCCCATTTGCGAACAAAGAAATCAGCGGCTTCTTAAGCTGGCATGAATCAAGTGAAAAAGATAAAGGCCACATTTGGCTACGCGATCAACTGATGATCACTTGTGGTGAAGTCGTTGCCGCAAAATAAGATGACGTTTGGTCTTCTCGATTAGACCATATTGGTAATCATCAATTTTTACAATTCATTGGTCCCCGAGCGATTTTTGTCTCTCGGGGCTTTTTGTTTTCGTAATCAACAATCGAAACAGTAAGTTAAATAGAGTAATCATTCAGCAATTTGAGGTACGTTCGCGACGTATAAGTGATAGTTGTCTCTTATTAGTGATAAGTTTGATACTGGTCAGTTGCGTTTTAGCAAGCCGTGAGTACACTTGTTCGCTCAATTAGCTTACGCCTGTAAGCCAAAAGGTAAGTAAAAGAATGGCCAAGTTAGATTTTCATATCGTTAAACGTATTCGTGAACAAATTGCGAACGGTGGTACACGCGTTGCACTCAAGCATAAAGTGGGTGAGGAGTGGCAAGGTATTACGTGGACGCAATTTGGTCAGCAAGTTGATGCTTTATCACTTGCACTTTTGGCTCAGGGATTAGGAGTCCAAGATAAGATCGGCATTTTCTCGAACAACATGCCGCAATGGACGATCGCTGATATCGCAGCACTGCAATTACGCAGCGTGACAGTACCTATTTACCCAACCAATACTGCCGCCCAGTCGGCGTACATCATTAACAATGCAGACGTCAAAGTTCTGTTTGTTGGTGAACAGCCTCAATTTGATGCAGCAGTGAGCATTTTCGACCAGTGCGAACAGTTAGAGCTCATTGTTGCGATGTCTGATGATATAGAACTTGGCGATCATGATTTCGTTATCTCTTGGCAAGCATTTGTTGCCAAAGGCGACGCTACATATCAAGTTGAATTGGACGCGCGTTTAGATCAGGCAAAAGAAGATGATCTACTCACGCTGATCTACACCTCGGGTACAACAGGCCAGCCAAAAGGCGTTATGTTGGACTACGCAAACATTGCGGCGCAATTGGAAGGGCACGATCAGCGCTTGAGCCTTTCTCAAAGTGACGTGTCATTATGTTTCCTTCCGTTGTCACACGTATTTGAGCGCGCTTGGACCTTTTATGTATTGTACAAAGGGGCGACCAACTGCTATTTGCAAGACACCATGCAAGTACGTGATGCACTGAGCCAGGTGCGACCTACCGTGATGTGTGCCGTACCGCGTTTCTATGAGAAGATCTTCTCTGCGATTCACGAGAAAGTGTCTCGCGCGCCGATTCATCGTAAGATCATGTTTACTTGGGCAGTCAACATGGGCGCAAAAATGGCCGCTTGTCATCAAGAAAAACGTCAGCCATCGCTCTTGCTGCGTAAGTCATACGCTTTGGCGGATAAGTTGGTTCTGAGCAAACTGCGTGCGCTACTTGGCGGGCAAATCAACTTTATGCCTTGTGGCGGTGCAAAGTTGGATGAAACCATCGGTCGATTCTTCCATGCGATTGGTATCAACGTTAAGTTGGGCTACGGCATGACTGAAACCACGGCGACAGTATCGTGTTGGGATGATAAATGTTTTAACCCCGACTCTATTGGTATGTCGATGCCTGGCGCACAGGTTAAGATCGGCGAAAACAACGAGATTCTGGTTCGTGGTCCAATGGTGATGCGTGGCTATTACAAAATGCCAGAAGAGACGGAAAAGACCTTTGATGAGCACGGTTTCCTAAAAACGGGCGACGCTGGTTACATTGATGAAAATGGCAACTTGTTCATCACCGATCGTATCAAAGAGTTGATGAAAACTTCAGGTGGTAAATACATCGCTCCACAAATGATTGAAGGTGCGATTGGTAAAGACCACTTCATCGAGCAAATCGCAGTCATTGCGGATACTCGTAAGTTTGTTTCTGCGCTTATCGTGCCTTGTTATGACTCGCTAGAAGAGTACGCGAAAGAGCTGAATATCAAATATCACGATCGCGTTGAGTTGATTAAGCACCACCAGGTGGTCGAAATGCTTGAGAAGCGTGTAAACGATCTTCAAAAAGAGTTGGCAAAGTTTGAACAAGTGAAGAAGTTTAAATTGTTACCAAGAGCTTTCTCTATGGATGATGGTGAGTTAACGCCAACTCAAAAACTTCGTCGTAAAGTCATCAATGACAAATACCAAGATGAAATTGAAGAAATGTATAAGGAAAAGTCGGATAAAAAGTAACTTAAGCTGACTTAGATTTTATATTGATGAAAAAATCCCCAGTGATGTGATCGCGCATTGCTGGGGATTTTTGTTTGTATTGATTTTTTCTGTTCTGCTCGTCAAATAACGCTATTTCGCACCCTGTAGCTAAAAGCTTATGAAATAATGTTCTTTTTTTGAGCGTTAACTTTTTAGGTTGTACTGTGAAATAGGAGATGTGTGGCTGCTATTCCTACTAACATTCTAATTACTAGTATCTTGTTTAAAAAGTAGACCAATCTCTCATTAGACCCATTGATAATAAAACGTTACATTTGTTGGGTAACCTTGCGGGATGTTATGACGAACGCAAGACATAGCCGAAAACGTGGAAGTATTTCGATTAGGCTACGAATAAGACCTAGACTATGTAAAACCAGACCAATCCGTTGACCTTACGGTGAGGAAACTGGCTAAGGAGAGCAATTATGACAGCAATGTTGTCAGGCGCAGAGATGGTGGTTCAATCTCTGATAGAAGAGCACGTAGAGCAGATCTTTGGCTACCCAGGTGGCTCTGTTTTGGATATCTACGATGCACTGCATGCCAAAACCGATCAAATCAAACACGTACTTGTAAGGCATGAGCAAGCCGCCACTCATATGGCAGATGGTTACGCTCGAGCTACCGGTAAACCGGGTGTCGTACTTGTGTGCTCGGGGCCGGGCGCGACCAATACCATTACGGGTATTGCAACAGCGTATATGGACTCTATCCCAATGATCGTTATCTCGGGTAACGTACCGAATAGCCTAATTGGTAATGATGCTTTCCAAGAGTGTGACATCGTCGGTGTCTCCCGCCCAGTGGTCAAACACAGCTTTTTAGTAAAAAAAGCGGAAGATATTCCTGAAACAATCAAAAAAGCGTTTTATATCGCGACTACAGGTCGACCTGGTCCAGTTGTGATTGATTTGCCAAAAGATGTGATGAACCCGCAAATCAAACTGCCTTATCAATATCCAGAAACGCTTTCAATGCGTTCTTACAAGCCGACAACTTCGGGCCATAAAGGCCAGATTAAAAAAGCGCTTAAATCGCTATTAGAAGCGAAAAAACCAGTGCTTTATATCGGTGGTGGTGCGGTGATTTCTGGCGCTCATGAACATATTTTAGAGCTTTCCGACAAACTGAACCTACCCGTTGTGAGTACTTTGATGGGCTTGGGGGCATTCCCGGGTACACATAAAAACTCACTGGGCATGTTGGGTATGCACGGCACTTACGAAGCTAATATGGCAATGCATGAAGCGGATCTTATTTTTGGTATCGGTGTGCGTTTTGATGACCGTACAACCAACAACCTTGAAAAGTACTGCCCAAACGCAAAAGTGATGCATATTGATATCGATCCGTCATCGATCTCGAAAAACGTGAAAGTGGATTTGCCGATCGTAGGTTCTGCGGAAAAAGTGCTGACAACCATGCTCGGGCTGCTTGCAGAGCAAGGTAGTGGAAATGATCAAGATGCTATCACTGCATGGTGGGATGACATTCAAGTATGGCGTGACCGCAACTGCTTGTCTTATGAAACGTCTCCAGAACGAATCAAGCCACAGCAAGTAATTGAAACGCTGCACAA
This sequence comes from Vibrio sp. YT-19(2023), assembly GCF_033337395.1. Lineage (NCBI taxonomy): Bacteria > Pseudomonadati > Pseudomonadota > Gammaproteobacteria > Vibrionales > Vibrionaceae > Vibrio > Vibrio sp. YT-19(2023). Next base: position 102,023 of record NZ_JAWOQN010000016.1, read on the forward strand.
GCTAACTAATGGCGACGCATATGTGGCGTCTGATGTGGGCCAGCATCAGATGTTTGCGGCGCTGTACTACCCATTCAATAAGCCGCGCCGTTGGATAAACTCTGGTGGTCTTGGCACCATGGGATTTGGTCTTCCGGCTGGCATGGGCGTGAAGTTTGCCATGCCACAAGAAGAGGTCGTGGTTGTGACTGGTGACGGCAGTATTCAGATGAATATTCAAGAATTGTCGACAGCCATGCAATACGACATTCCAGTGAAGATCATCAACCTGAACAACCGATTCTTAGGCATGGTAAAACAGTGGCAAGACATTATTTATCAAGGCCGTCACTCTAATTCTTACATGAGTTCTGTTCCTGACTTTGCAGCGATTGCAGAAGCTTATGGTCACGTCGGTATTCGTATCGAAACGCCTGATCAGCTCGAAGAAGGGCTACAAAAAGCGTTGGATATGAAAGATCGTCTGGTGTTTGTGGACATCAACGTAGACGAAACCGAACACGTATACCCGATGCAAATCAAAGGTGAGGGTATGGATAAAATGTGGCTAAGCAAAACGGAGAGAACTTAATATGAGACACATTATTTCATTGCTATTGGAAAACCAACCGGGTGCGTTGTCTCGTGTTGTTGGTTTGTTCTCTCAACGTGGTTACAACATTGAATCTTTGACGGTATCACCGACTGATGATGAAACCTTGTCGCGAATGAACATTACCACGACATCTGATGAGATGCAGTTGGAACAAATTCAGAAGCAGTTACACAAATTGATCGATGTGCTGAAAGTACAAGAAGTCACCGAGTATGAGCACATTGAGCGTGAACTGATGATGGTGAAAGTGAAAGCCAGTGGTTTTGCGCGAGCAGAAGTGAAGCGGACGGCAGACATCTTTCGTGGCCAGATCGTGGATGTCACGGCTTCCCAATACACCGTACAACTTGCGGGTACGAGTGAAAAGCTAGATGCCTTCATTCAAGCGATATCCGAAGTGACCGAAGTTGTCGAAGTTGCTCGTAGTGGTGTCGTTGGCATTGCGCGAGGAGAGCGAGCCCTCAAACCTTAACTCTCTGATTGCATATAGAAAAGCCACTTAATCTAAGTGGCTTTTTTGTTTAGAAAATAACAATTAATGATATAATTGTCGTTTTAGTAAGCATGATAGGCATTAGACGTGTGAAAGTACCTAAGCGAGTCGGCACCTTATTGGCGACAGCACTATTTTTTAGTGCACTCACTGCCGCTTACTACTATCAGAAATATCTGACGTTGTTAGAAAACAATGTTGAGAACACCGCTCAAGAAGCGTTACATCAATTGGCCTATACTGGCCGTGAATACAGCAATATTCAGGATCAAATCGAAACGATCAGTGACCTACTTGGTCACAGCCAAAGTCTGTATGAATATCTGCGCCAACCTAACCGGGTGAACCGTTCCATCTTAGAAGACATGTGGATCTCGGTCGCAATCAATCAAAAGTTGTATAAGCAAATTCGCTTTCTTGATGTTTCTGGTCGAGAAAAAGTGAGGATTAATTATGAGATTGAAACAGGCGCTGCGTTGCCCGCGATCAAATTGCAAAATAAGTCAGAGCGAGATTACTTTCAATTCGCTAAGAACTTAGACGATGGCGAAATCGCTTCGTGGGGGATAGGTTTAGAACGAGAGTATGGCGAGTTAGTCTATCCCTATAGCCCGTCACTGCGTATTTTGATGCCTATTTCGCTTAACGGAAAGCGCGAAGGGTATCTTGTGCTTAATGTTGATATTGACTATTTATCCTCTCGACTCAACTATTCGTCAGTGCTTGATTTCCATATTGAGCTGATTAAGAGTGACGGATTTTACATTGATAGCCCTAAATCAGCTCGTTTGTATGGCCATATAATTCCCGCTCGCTCTCAATTTAATTTTGGCCGGATGTACCCAAACATTTGGCGTAGTTTAAATTCAAAAGATTCGGGCTATGCTTACAATGGTTCGAATTTGGTCGCGTATCGCACCATCCAGTTTGTTTCTAGCGAACCTCTTCATCTGGTTATTGATCTTACCAATGAGCAGTTATTATCCCGAGCTCAGAGGGATATTGATGACTTAATCCAAGAAGCGTTTTTTGTTTTAAGTTTGGTGCTCGGCTTCACTTTGCCGACGGCAGCCCTTGCTCTGCATTATCGGCGTCATAGTATGGAATCGAAGTTGGCTCGAGCTGCTCTTGATGGTATGACTGCGGTGATGATCTCGGATGCTTCGCATAGAATCATCATGGTTAATCAAGAGTTTGAAAACATGATGGGTTACTCAACCAAGCATGCCCAAGGTTGGAGTGCACATCATTTAATTCTCTTACCTGAAGATCTCGAAGCAAACCTGAGTATCTGGAAAACACTGAAGAGTGAACACGTATGGGAAGGGGAGATTCGTTGTCGAACTAAGTTTAATCAAGTCTTTACCGCAATAATGCGTATTCAGGCGAATTTAACCAAATCAGGTAAAGTGAGTTATTACATTACGTCGCTGGTGGATATCTCTGGGCAAAAAGAGTTAGAAGAAAAATTACGAAACCTAAGCGAAAAAGATGGCTTGACGGGGTTGTGGAACCGCCGAAAATTTGAAGAGCAATTGGCGCAATATGCGGGGATTATTGAACGCTATCCTGATAGCCCTCCTGCTTGTTTGGCGTTGTTTGATATTGACCACTTTAAACGTATTAATGACGAGCTTGGCCACGACGAAGGAGACAAGGTGATTTGTAGTGTCGCAGAAACCCTCCTAGAAGAAGTCCGCAGCACAGACTTTGTATCTCGTGTCGGTGGTGAGGAATTTGCAGTGATTATGCCGCATACAACACTAGAAGAGGCTGAAATTGTATTGAACAGGCTACGTGTCGCGGTTCAAATGCGTAGTGATAGAGGCATTACTGTCAGTGCTGGATATAGTGATTTAACCTCTGATCGTACAAGAACGTATAAATGTGCTGATATTGCTTTGTATGAGTCAAAAAGTGCAGGGCGTAACTGCGTATCGCTGTGTCATAGTTATGATGATATTGCTTAGCGCTTTTGCAAAAATGAATAAACGGGGATAGCCCCCGCTTTTTCAGTCTGAGCGTTATTCGCTAGCCAGTATGCGACATTGGTTGTCGATGGCGGCTTCGATACACTGTATTGACTGTCTCAAATAACGCTCTAGATAACCTAAAGCATCCTGACTCTTTTTGTCTAGCGATGCCTTCATCAGTATTTCTTGCTCATCGAGATTACAGTGCCCAGGGTTCCCTGTGCCTAAAATCTGCATCGCGAAGTATTGGTAGCGTTTAATTTGCGTGAGTAGATCGCGGAAAAACCCAAACATATTGACAGAGCCAGCACCTTCAAACAGCGCAGTAAGAAACTGATTTTGGCGCTCTTCCCATTCCCTCCAACAAAAGCTTTCGCCAGGTTTTACTCGGGATAACTTGTGATAAGCAGTTAGTACATCCAGTTCCCATTTTTCATCGCCAATCATAATTGCCTTACTGAGTAAGCATGCGGAGACCATTTGCAGGCTTTCGTACAAGTCATGTAACTCATCTTTACATACAGGTGCAACCCAGCAGCCTTTTTGCGGCTCGAGTTTGACGTATTTGCTCCAAGATAATTGCACCAATGCTTCTCGAATGGGTGACGCTCCTACGTTGTACTTCTCTTTGAGTTCGGCAACCACGAGTTTTTGACCTGGTTTAAGCTCGCCATCGAGAATATCCTGACGGATCATTCTTAATACTTTGTCGGTAAGAGTGGGACTAGACACATACACCTCATAGAAACTTTAATCGTGACGATAAAATTAAACAGTACGAAATTCTGATAGAGGTGAATAATACAATTAGCCTATTATGAGAGCAAGAAAGCCATATAAAAAAGGAGGGCATAAGCCCTCCTTCTCAAGAAACTGAAGTGTTAAAAGTTCAGTCTTATAGTACGTGTACAGAAGCTGTGTTCGTAGTACCTGAAGCAACTAGAGCGCCAGAAACCATAACAACGATATCGCCTTTGTTACCTAGACCTGATTCTAGAGCAAGTTCTTTACCCGCTACGTAGAATGCGTCAGTGCTTTCGATTGAATCAACAACTACTGGAGTAACACCTTTAGTTAGAACTAGCTGTGCAGCAGTTTTCTTGTTAGTTGTTAGCGCTAGAATGTTTGCAGTTGGGAAGTACTTACGTACTGAACGTGCAGACTTACCGCCTTCAGTTGCAACAACGATAAGTGGAGCAGCTAGTTTCTCAGCTGTGTCTACTGCACCTTTACATACTGCTTCAGTGATGCGTAGGCGTGGGCTGTCTAGACGAGAACCTAGTTCAGCTTTTAGCGCTGAGTCAGTACGGTTCGCGATTTGAGCCATGATAGTTACCGCTTCAACAGGGTATTTACCTTTCGCCGTTTCACCAGAAAGCATTACTGCGTCAGTACCGTCCATTACCGCGTTAGCAACGTCGCCTGCTTCCGCACGAGTAGGACGTGGGTTGTTGATCATAGAATCAAGCATTTGAGTTGCTGTGATAACCATCTTACGTGCACGGTTACACTTCTCGATCATCATTTTCTGAGCGAAGATTACTTCTTCAGCTGGGATTTCAACACCTAGGTCACCACGTGCAACCATGATGCCGTCAGAAAGATCTAGGATCTCGTCGAAGTTATCAACACCTTCTTGGTTTTCGATCTTAGAGATGATGTGGATGTTCTCGCCGCCGTTTGCAGCAAGTACTTCACGGATTTCTTGAACGTCAGACGCTTTACGGATGAAAGAAGCTGCTACGAAGTCAACGCCTTGCTCACAACCAAACTTAAGGTCGTTCTTATCTTTTTCAGATAGTGCAGGTAGGTTTACAGAAACGCCAGGAAGGTTAACACCTTTGTTTTCGCCTAGTGCACCGTTGTTAAGAACTTTACATTTAACTTCAGTTTCAGTCTTAGAGATAACTTCCATCTCGATTAGACCGTCGTCTACTAGGATAGTGTTACCTACGTTTAGGTCGGCTGCGAAACCAGCGTAAGTTACTGCAACTTTATCTTTGTTACCTACAACTGAAGTGTCAGTTGTGAAAGTGAATTCTTGACCTGCTACTAGATCAACATCGTTACCGCCTTCTAGCTTGATAGTGCGGATTTCTGGACCTTTAGTATCTAGAAGAATTGCTAGTGGTTTGCCAGTAGCTTCCATTACTTTACGGAAGTTCGCGATACGAGTGCCGTGTTCTTCGTAGTCACCGTGAGAGAAGTTAAGGCGCATTACGTTCATGCCTGCGTTAACTAGTTCAGTTAGCTTCTCTACAGATTCTGTTTTAGGGCCAATCGTACATACGATTTTGGTCTTTTTCATGGAAGATACTCTCCGGTAAGTATAGTTACAATTTGAAAGTCGGTTATTTACTCTGAAGTCAGGACGTTTTTGATGACATTTAGTACCTGTCATCCACCGATTTTTCGTCTCATTATTAGAACTTCAGATTCTGAAAGTCTTTCACCAAGTTTAGTCATTTTATGACTAAAAGATCGGCGATTTTGGTTACCTTTTTGTGACTAATCCCACTTTATATGCAGAAAGTTGCAAAAAAATAGCCTTCAATTCTGTAATTTTTTTTCTTTTCGGTGGCGAATTCTACCACTGAATGAATCCAATATCACTGTTTAAGAATTGTCTTAGGACAAGGTTTTATCGAGAAATATTAATTTTTTGGATCGAAATAAATGGACTTGAAAGTTTCGGTTTGACTATAATAAGTTTCACATCGAAACTTAAAGTCAAAACTTAAATGTCGAAACGAAATACTCAATTAAGAAGACACGCCATTTCTAACTTGGTTTCTGAACTAGGAGAAGTCAGCGTTGATGAACTTGCTCAGAAATTCGAAACCTCAGAGGTCACGATTAGAAAGGATTTAGCTTCTTTAGAGAAAAACGGCCAACTTCTACGCCGCTATGGCGGTGCGATTGCTATCCCAAAGGAAGTCATTCACGAAGAATTGGGCGCTAATGTTTCGACTCGAAAGTTAAGCTTAGCAAAAGCAGCAGCATCATTGATTCGCGATCATAATCGCATCGTGATCGACAGTGGCAGCACGACTGCCGCGCTGATTCAACAGTTGAATGACAAACGTGGCTTAGTGGTCATGACCAACTCGTTGCATGTTGCTAACGCCCTAAATGAATTAGAGAGCGAACCGACACTGCTGATGACTGGCGGTACTTGGGATACGCACTCAGAGTCCTTTCAAGGCAAAGTAGCCGAATCTGTATTACGAGCTTACGACTTTGACCAACTATTCATCGGTGCGGATGGCATCGATCTCGAGCGTGGAACCACGACATTTAATGAGTTGGTTGGCTTAAGTAAGGTAATGGCAGAAGCGTCACGTGAAGTGATCGTAATGATAGAGTCCGAAAAAATCGGCCGTAAGATCCCAAACTTAGAGCTCGCTTGGCATCAAGTTGATGTGTTGGTGACCGATGCAGATATCCAAGCAGAGCATAAAGTACAGATTGAACAACATGGCGTGAAAGTCATTTGCGCCTAATGATGTAATCAGTTTCATATTTCACTTCCCTCTGGATAAAGGCCTTTGCTTGCTGCCTCTATTTGAAATCATGGCTAGGGAAGAACAAAACTACAAACGGAGATAAACACATGTGTGGAATCGTAGGTGCAGTAGCACAACGAGATGTTGCAGAAATTTTGGTTGAAGGTCTACGCCGCTTAGAGTACCGCGGTTACGACTCTGCTGGCGTTGCGGTTGTTGATGGCGAATCAAACCTAACGCGCGTTCGTCGCTTGGGTAAAGTACAAGAATTGGCTGATGCAGTAGAAGAAGCAAAAGTGATCGGCGGAACTGGCATTGCGCACACTCGTTGGGCGACGCACGGTGAACCTTCTGAAATCAATGCTCACCCACACATGTCTGGTGATATCGCAGTTGTCCATAACGGCATCATCGAAAACCATGAAGAGCTGCGTGAGCTGCTTCAATCTCGTGGCTACGTGTTTGAATCGCAAACGGATACAGAAGTTATCGCACACATGGTTGAGTGGGAACTTCGTACTTCAGAAACGCTATTAGAAGCGGTACAAAAAACAGCAAAACAACTTGAAGGCGCATACGGCACGGTAGCGTTGGATCGCAAAGATCCTTCACGCATCGTAGTAGCGCGTTCAGGCAGCCCGATCGTGATCGGTTTTGGTGTAGGTGAAAACTTCCTAGCGTCTGACCAACTTGCATTACTTAACGTTACGCGCCGTTTCATGTACCTAGAAGAAGGGGACGTAGCAGAAATTACTCGCCGTGAAGTCACTGTGTTTGATGCAACGGGTGAGCCAGTTGAGCGTGAAATTGTTGAATCTAACGCAGAGCATGATGCAGGTGATAAAGGCCAATACCGTCACTTCATGCAAAAAGAAATCTATGAGCAACCTAAAGCGTTGATCAACACAATGGAAGGTCGTATCACGGCAGACTCTGTTGTGACAGACGCGATCGGTGTGCACGCGGCAGACATTCTAAGCAAAGTAGAACACGTACAAATCGTCGCGTGTGGTACGTCTTACAACGCAGGTATGACAGCGCGTTACTGGTTTGAAGACATTGCTGGCGTTAGCTGTGATGTAGAAATCGCGTCTGAGTTCCGTTACCGCAAGTTTGTGACTCGTCCAAACAGCCTTCTTATTACGTTGTCTCAGTCTGGTGAAACTGCAGATACGTTAGCAGCACTTCGTCTTGCGAAAGAGAAAGGTTATATGGCGGCGATGACCATTTGTAACGTAGCAGGCTCTTCTCTGGTTCGTGAATCAGATTTTGCATTCATGACTCGCGCTGGCGTCGAAATCGGCGTGGCTTCAACCAAAGCGTTCACGACTCAGCTTTCTGCACTACTTATGCTGGTAACAGCACTAGGTAAAGAGCAAGGCCGCATCAGCAAAGAGAAAGAAAAAGAGATTGTTGAAGCGCTGCATGCACTTCCTAAGCAAATCAACGCGGCACTTTCTTTCGAGAAAGAAATTGAAGCACTAGCAACGGATTTTGCAGACAAGCACCACACATTGTTCCTAGGCCGTGGCGAGTTCTACCCAATCGCGATGGAAGCGTCTCTAAAACTGAAAGAGATCTCTTACATCCACGCAGAAGCGTACGCGGCGGGTGAACTAAAACACGGTCCTCTTGCGCTGATTGATGCTGACATGCCTGTTGTTGTGGTTGCACCAAGCAACGACCTACTTGAAAAGCTAAAATCAAACGTTGAGGAAGTACGTGCGCGTGGCGGTCTTCTGTATGTATTCGCAGATGCAGACGCAGGCTTCGAAGGCGATGAAACAATGAAGATCATCACGATGCCTCACGTTAGTGAAATCACGGCGGCGATCTACTACACCATCCCAATGCAATTGCTGTCTTACTACGTAGCACTGATCAAAGGTACGGACGTAGACCAACCACGTAACCTAGCGAAAGCGGTAACGGTTGAGTAATTACGCTTAACAGCAAAAATCCTGAGCGGCACATGCGAGAGTATGTGCCGCTTTTTTATTTAAACCCATTTTAAGGTTTGTGAGTTATTGACCCAACTGGTGAGCGGTTAGAATTGCAGAGTAGACATTTTCTGCCGTCACTGGGAATGGCATATTGTGGATGGTTTCTCCCTCGGCCGTTGAGGCTTCGGCGACCTCGCGCAACTTAGCGTGGTTAAGCTCTTTAACGCCCATATCAAATAAGTTGGTTGGTAGACCTACAGAGCGGCAGAATGCAAGAACCGTATTAATCTCTTCCATCGCTGCGTTTTCTAGTACCAGCTGAACTAGTGTGCCGAACGCGACTTTCTCACCATGATAGAGATGATGACACTCTTCAAGCTTAGTTAGGCCGTTATGAATAGCGTGAGCACCCGCTAGACCACTGCTTTCAAAACCGATACCGCTAAGGTATGTATTGGCTTCAATAATGTTTTCTACCGCTTTGGTGCTCACACCATTTTCTACTGCAGCTTTTGCTTTTACACCATCTTCAAGCAAGGTTTCATAGCAAAGTTTCGCAAGCGCTTGTGCTGAACGCGTCGCTAACCCACCAGCCATTGTTGCCTTACCAGAAGTCATGTTGGCACGAGCTTCAAAGTAGGTGGAAAGCGCGTCGCCCATCCCCGATACAAGTAAGCGAACAGGGGCTTTGGCGATGACTGACGTATCCATGATGACCATGTCTGGGTTTTTAGGGATCATCAAATATTCTGCAAATTCACCTTCAGGTGTGTATATCACCGCAAGCGCTGAGGTTGGCGCATCAGTCGAGGCAATCGTAGGAACCACCACGACAGGAATTTTTGTGTAAAACGCAACAGCCTTTGCTGTATCTAACGTTTTACCACCACCAATACCGACAATGACATCGTGTTTCTGAGTGGCACAAATGTCCGTGATGCGTTCAATCTCAACGCGTGAACATTCGCCACCAAAAATGTTCATAGTGAGTGGAAGCTTTTCGTCAGCAAAACTTTGTTTGACGTCATCACCAACCAGGTTAGTCACGAACTCATCGGCAATTACTAACGGACGTTCACCCAATGTTTTCACATAGTGAGCGATAGATGTAAGTACTTGTTCACCTTGGACGTATTTGCTTGGGCTGATAATAATTTTGTCCATAATTCAAACCTTTAACCTTTTTTATGTGTGTTTTGGACTGCAATGAATATCCATTGTAGGGATAAGGTTTATATTAGGTTTGGTGTGGTAAGTGGTGAAGGATATCTCTGGTTTTGTTCCATGCTTTTATGACCTCTGTGTCAAACCGACTGCCAGAAGTAATAAGAATCAGCATGCTTTATGGCGACGATCACTATTCAGGAAAATTTGTCGTTTTTCGTTTCATATTGAAACAATAATGCCGAAGTTTTTGTTTCAATATGAAACGGATTGATTTTTGTTGAGCACGCATTTTCTCTGTTTAAGATGAATTCATACCCTACATAAAAATATAAATGGAATGAGATAGAACGATGAAAAAGTTAATTAACCAAGTTGATGATGTTGTATTGCAGCAAATGGAAGGTCTGGCTTTATCTCGCCCAGAGCTAAAAGCGAACTACGAACCTCGTTACATGTGGCACGAGGAAACACCGGGGCAAGTGGCACTGGTTTCTGGTGGTGGCTGTGGTCATGAACCTTTGCACGCAGGTTTTATTGGTAAAGGCATGCTGACAGGCGCCTGCCCTGGAGAGGTATTTACTTCACCAACGCCAGATCAAATGTACGAATGTGGCAACCAAGTGAATACTGGTGAAGGCGTGCTATTTATCATTAAAAACTACACCGGAGACGTGTTGAACTTTGAAACGGCTGTGGAGCTGCTTCATACCGATGGCATCAAAGTTGGGTCGGTGTTGGTGGATGACGATGTTGCAGTCAAAGACAGCCTGTATACCGCTGGTCGCCGTGGCGTAGCTGGAACGGTATTGGTTGAAAAGTTAGTTGGGGCTGCCGCGAGCAAAGGTTATTCGTTGGAGCAATGTGAAGCACTGGCTCGTCGCGTTAATAATCACTGTCGTTCATTTGGCGTGGCGCTTAATGCTTGTGTTGTACCCGCAGCAGGTAAACCATCTTTTGTTCTGGAAGATGATGAAGTTGAGTTTGGTGTTGGTATCCATGGCGAACCAGGTATCAAGCGAGTGAAATACACCGATGTCGATACGTTAGTGGATGAAATGTTTGCTGAAGTTGCTGAAAACACGCCTTATCAGCGCACATTGCGTATTTGGAATCGTGACGAAGGTGAATGGGATGAAGTGGAATCCAGCATTGAGCCTTTCGCCGCTGAACACGACTACATCGTGATGGTGAATGGTATGGGTGGTACGCCAACTTCAGAGCTTTACGGAGTGTACCGCCGTCTGGCTCATAACTGCGAGCAAGCAGGGTTCCGTATCGTACGTAATATGGTTGGCAACTTCTGTACGTCACTCGATATGGAAGGCGTTTCGATTACGTTGCTGAAGGCAGACAAAGAGATGTTGGAGCTGTTTGATGCTCCTGTCGATACGGCCGCGATCAAGTGGTAACAGGGGGAGCAAACATGCAAATTGAAAAACAACATATCGTTCACTGGCTAGAGTTATGTGCAAAAACGTATCAAGAGAATCAAGATTTTCTGACCGACCTTGATCGTGATATTGGTGACGCCGACCACGGTCTCAATATGAACCGTGGCTTTAAAAAAGTTGCTGAAAAACTGCCGCAATTTGCGGACCAAAATATCGGCAGCATTCTCAAGAATACGGGCATGACCTTGCTTTCTAGTGTCGGTGGGGCAAGTGGCCCGCTGTATGGCACGCTGTTTATTCGCACGGCTGCCGCTGTCGGAACCCGAGAGCAACTAACGTTTGAAGAGTTGGTCGATGCACTAAAAAGCGGTGTGGATGGCGTGGTGTCTCGTGGTAAAGCAGAGCTGGGTGATAAAACCATGTGTGATGTTTGGTTACCCGTTTTAGTTAGCGTGAAGGCGTCGTTAGAAAATGGCATGAACGCCGATCACTTACTGAATGAAATGGTTGAGCTAGCAGAAACGAACGCGGTTGCCACGATTGAAATGTTGGCGAAAAAAGGGCGAGCAAGCTATTTAGGTGAACGTAGTATTGGCCACCAAGACCCCGGTGCAACCTCTTCTTTGTTAATGATTAAAGCACTACAGCAGGCAATAGCAGGTAATTAAGATGGTGGGAATTGTAGTTGTATCTCATAGTCGTCGACTTGCAGAAGGGGTGGCAGAACTTGCCACCCAAATGACGCAAGGCAAAGCCAAGCTTGCGATTGCTGCTGGGATTGATGATCCAGAGAACCCGATCGGAACCGATGCCATTGCAGTGATGGAAGCGATTGAGCAGGTACAAGATCAACAAGGGGTTGTTGTGTTGATGGATCTTGGCAGCGCGTTGCTTAGCACGGAAATGGCTCTGGATCTGATTGATGATCATGTGAGGGAAAATGTCACCCTTATCTCGGCACCTATTGTTGAAGGAACCATGGCGGCGTCGGTGGCTGCCGCCGCCGGACTACCTTTATCGACGGTAGTCGAAGAGGCACAGAATGCGTTAAGCGTAAAACAAGAGCACCTTGGTGATCAGCCACTAACGTCCGCTGAGATAGCGCCAGTATCAGAGAACTTTGAGCAAGAACGGACATTTGATTGGGTAGTGCAAAATCCGCATGGATTACATGCTCGTCCCGCTGCGGCCATTGTTGGTGCACTCGCGCCTTTTGACTGCCAATTATGGTTGAAAAAAGGCGAGCGCCGTGTGAACGCGAAAAGCTTAAACAGCATTGCGAAACTTGGCGTTCGTAGTCAAGAGACGATCACCTTATGCGCACTTGGACCTCAATCCAGTGAAGCAATCAAGGCATTTGAAGCCTTAGCTAGTGAGCACTTCGGAGAAAAAGAGGCGGTTGAGCAAGGCATTGTCGAACCTGAAGAAAGCTCGGATACTCTGCTCGATGGCATGGCCTCAAATCAGATTGAAGGTGCTGTTGTTGGTATTCGAGTCAATGACGGTATCGCTACTGCTCCTGCTGTCCTTTTTACTCATGAAATGCCAGCTGTGCCTGAACGTGATTTCCAAAGCGAACAAGATGAAATTGAACGGGTTAAGCGTGCGATAGGCGTGGTTGTTCAACATTTGCAGGAGCAAGCGAAGCAGCCGAAAGGGGAAATATTTTCCGCTCATAGCATGATGCTCAGTGACCCAGAATTATGGGCATCGGTCGAGTCGCGAATTCAAACGGGCATGATAGCCGAGCAAGCTTGGATAGAATCACTACAAACGTTGGCCGAAGAGTTTCGCCAGGCAGAAAGTCAGTACATGCGGGAGCGCGAAGCAGATGTGCATGATATCGCACGCCAAGTTATGGTCGAAATGACAGGCGTAACGCCTAATGCCATCGACATTCAGGAACCGAGTATTTTGTTGGCCCGCGACCTGATGCCTTCTGATGTGGCCGGGCTTGATAAATCGAAAGTGCTTGGTATCTGTTTGAGTGAGGGAGGGAAAACCTCTCACAGTGCGATTCTTGCCCGTGCGATGGGGATTCCTGCCATCGTTAAAGCTCAGGGCTGCCTTGATGCTGTGCGTGCTGGTCAAGTGGTGACTATTGATGGCTTTCGAGGGCATTTATGGTTCTCTCCTTCAGATGCCATACAGCAGGAATTAGAAGCGCAACAAATTGAGTGGCAAAGCACCCGACAAAGTGCACTAGCGAGTGCTCAGCAAGCCGCAGTCACCTGTGATGGTGTCCATATTCCAGTACTCGCCAATATTGGTGGACCGAAAGATATTGATGATGCACTAACATCAGGAGCTGAGGGCGTTGGTCTATTTCGGACTGAGTTTCTATTTCAAAACAGTGATGAGTTGCCAACTGAGGAAGCGCAATACCAAGTGTATCGTGATATTGCCGCCGCACTTGGTGATAAGCCACTTACGATTCGTAGTCTAGATGTTGGCGGTGATAAGCCTTTAGCCGCTTATCCTATGCCAGCGGAAGATAATCCATTTTTAGGTTTGAGAGGGGTGCGGTTGTGCCTTCAACATGAGTCATTGTTTACCGCTCAACTTCGAGCCATTCTGAGAGCCTTTCACGAGCAACCGAATATTCAATTGATGATACCGATGGTGGCTCAGGTTGAAGAAGTGAGAAAAGTAAAAGTGCTGTTGGCGCATCAAGCAAACCAACTCGGCTTGGATGCGACTCATTTGCGCGTTGGTATTATGATTGAGGTGCCAGCCGCGGTATTAAATGCTGATGCGTTAGCCCAAGAAGTCGACTTTTTCTCTATCGGCACCAATGATTTGACTCAATATGTTATGGCCGCCGATCGAGGTAACGCCGCTGTTGCTGAATTGGTGAGCTACTTTGAACCATCGGTACTAAAAGCCATTGAGCTCACGTGTGCAGCAGGCGATCGCGCGGGCATACCGGTTAGTATGTGTGGTGAGATGGCTGGCGATCCAAATGCCACAGAAACATTGCTCCGCGTGGGGTTGCGAAAATTCAGCGCCAGTTCGAGCATGCTACCGGGACTAAAAGCGCAGATTCGTCAGTTGTCTGTCGATGTTTAATCGATACCTTATCGTTAGTACACCTGTACCGGCGTGCTTACGCCGGTTTTACTTTTGTTATAGGAACGCCAATTCACGACTTAATACAGCTTCATTTGCTCCTGCAGCCCAAACTTATTAATTTTTCTCCATAAGGTCGTGCGGCCAATTTGCAATGCTTTCGCCATATCATGCATTTTGCCATCACACTGATTCCAAGCCTGAACAATCGCTCTTCTCTCGGCTTCTTCTAACGTGATTACTGGCGTATTTTCTGCGGTATGGCGAGAATTCAGTTTAATGTCTTCAGGAATATCGTTCAGCTTGATTAAGTTGGAACTGCGGTTAAGCAAAATTCGCTCAGTTCGATTTCTTAATTCAGAGTTGTTGCCTGACCAACGAAAATTCATCAACGCTTCCAGTGCGACTGGTTCTATCGAGATAGTCACATTGTGGCGGCGTTCGTAATGGCTGATAAGCTGCTGGACGAGAAATTCAATGTCTTCTTTACGCTTTCGTAGTGGTGGAATATGCAGCTCGTTCGAGGAGATTTCATAATAAAGTTGCCGACCAAATGAGCGCTGAGTGACATACTCGCTGATCTCTGAAGAGGTGCTGGTGATAAGTTGAAAGTCTACGGGGATCAATCGCAAACTGTCGCTGCGGCTGACGAGCCCAGTTTTTAACAACTTAAGTAGCACGGCTTGTAAATCGGGCGACAGATATTCCACCTTTTCTAAAAAGAGCGTACCGCCATGGGCGAGCTCAAACTTTGAAGGCATGCCTTGCCCCTCGTCGTATCCCAGGGTTTCTTTGACCAGTTGCTCTGTATTGATGGAGCGACAGTTGAGCGTAATGAATGGCCCTTCTTTGTAGGTGCTTTCGTTATGAATCGCCATGGCGAGAGTGGCTTTTCCTACGCCTTCTTCACCTGTAATTAGAATTGGTGATTTGGACTTTATGGCCCGTTTTGCCACGGTAATGACATGCTTCATTTTTCGTGAAATGACAGGCAAAGTGCTGAACGTATAGCGCGCACTGCCACCTATTTGTTGTTGAGCAAGTTCGCGAATTTTATCGATAGGGTGCAAGAACAATAAGTGTGTGCCGTCGTTGAGTGGACGCAAGGTGATGATCGCTTCAACAAACTCGCCACGAACCTCTACCGTTGTGAGTTTACGGTTTATGCTCGCACCTGACTCAATACTAGTAAGGACATTCGGTGGGAAGCGCAAAACAGAAAAGACTTCTTTATCCAAGACCTGACTGGCTTCAATGTTTAACAAACGCTCGGACTGGTGATTTACCATGGTTATACGGCTTTCTTCATCCCAGGCCAGAAGGCCGTCATCCATGCACTCTAACGTTGCGTTATGCGCACAAGTGAGGCGGTTCATGTTTTCTTGTTCCGACTGAATGTGGATTTGCAAGCTGACTTCTTTCGCGCTCGACGCGATGATGACTAAGTCTTCTTTCTTATAGCTTTCCGCTTTTCTGAAAAGGCATGTTGTACCGCGTAATTTGCCAAATTGGTCGAAAACAGGCGCCGCTACAGAGGCATAAGAGTGCAAGTGGCGATTGAAATGTTCGGCAGCAAAAACTTCACACGGGATATGAGTGTTGATACAGAGATTGACTGCATTTGTGCCTATCTTTCCTTCGGAGAGAAAACAGCCTTGTTTTATGCCGAGCGTTTGCATCTCTTGTCGCAAAGAGTCGTGCCCGACGGTGGAGAGAATACAGCCGTTGCCATCGGTTACCATCAACACCAGGTCTTCGTCACCAAGCATATCGTACGTATCTTCAAGTACGGTCGTGGCGCATTCGATGAGATGCTCGTTGCGCTTCATTAGAGATGAGAAGGTAAATCCAGAAGCAATATGTGGTTTTGACCAGGTGTAAGGGCTGCATTGCTTTATGCAACGCTCCCACGACTCGAGGACGGGAGTGCGGGAAAATTCTGGAGATACCCAGTGGTGTTTCTGGAAAAACTCCCACTTAGTTTTAGTGTCTTCGATTGAAAGCATGCGATACCGTTTCAATACTAGCGATAGATTGGTCTGATGTTACAGAGACATCGGAATATGGACTGTGATGGCTTTCACGCACGTTGTATAGAAGAATGTGCAAAAAGGGGGGCGAGTTGAGGAGGCTTCCGTGCCAGTTTTTCGATTAAAAAGGGCTGTCTTTGCCGAGCTCATTGCAAATCTCGACAATGGCAAGTGAGAGCCCTGACTTAATGATTTGTTGTTGACGTTGCAGTTGTAGCTGATAAAACTCAAGGTCGATGTCGTCATCTGGTTCGCTGACTTCCAGTTGTACCATGCCCATTTTCTTCACCAAGTGCAGTTTCTTAATTGGTTCTAGAATATTCGGGTCAGTGAATTCGTAATCTGAAGCGTCACTATTGAGTTGGTTTTTGAGTTTGATGATGTCTTCGATGTCGTGGTAAATGTCATCGGGGAGCACTCCCAAGCCAAACAATAACTTCAAACGAACAGACAGATCGCCCAGCGGTCCAGAGTCTTGTAACAGCGGACCGACAACCGATTGAACAGCGAAGTTATCTTTACGAAAGATTCTTTGCACCAACCCGTCGATCGAATCGTTAAAAACGTCGACTGCTGCAATGAAAAAGCCTCGTACCGATGGGGCGCTGTTTAATCGCTCAATGATCTCGGTTTCGTTGATGTTATCTGCCATATACTGAATACATTTCTAATTATTAGCTATCCCAACTCTTCAAGCAGAGAAGGACATAGAAGGGGAGCCGAGCTCCCCTAGGTAAATCAAAGTTGGTTGTAAAGTGTCTCGATTTGAGCCACTTCAGCACTGTCTTCTGCAAGACCTGTGTATGTCGCTAGCGTCTTCTTCACACCCACTTCTTTTAATGAGTTTTGTAGCTCTACGGCTTGTGGGTCAGTGTCGTTAGTGTACTTCAACGCAGCGGCAATGCCTTTCAAAAGTGTTTGATTTTCAGTGCCATACTCAATTGTACCGAGTAAAGGCTTCACTAATCTATCGTTTGCACCCAATTTTCGAATTGGTTGACGACCTACGCGATCCACCTCATCCACTAAGTATGGGTTGGCAAAGCGTCCTAAAATCTTCTCGATGTAGGCGTTGTGCATGTCACGGTCGAAGCCGTAACGTTTGATCAGCACTTCACCACTCTCTTGCATCGCCTGTTTTACTTCAGCGTGAATGCTTGGGTCTTCAATTGCTTCACGAATGGTACGATGGCCTTTCAAGCAACCTAGGTAAGCGGTAATGCAATGGCCTGTATTGAGAGTGAATAGCTTGCGTTCTACGAATGCCATTAGGTTGTTGGTTCTTTCCATGCCAGCTATGTCAGGGATTTCGCCCTTGAATTGCTGCTCATCCACAATCCATTCGCTAAAACTCTCTACAGTGACTTCTAGTGGGTCATCGTTCGCCGCTTCTGCTGGTGGTACGATACGGTCTACCGCTGAATCGACAAAGCCAACCAACTCGTCTGCTTTCGCGTGCAATGATTCATCCAAGTGTTTGTACACTTCACCTTTTAGGTGTGTGGTGCCACGAACCATGTTTTCACACGCTATGATGTTCAATGGTTTATCGTTACCTGCTGCAAAGCGTTTAGCAATGCCGGTAGCGATGGTTTTTGCAATGATGTCCAGTACGTTAGGGCCAACCGCTGTTGTTACCAAGTCGGTTTTTACAATGCGGTCGATGACATCTTCACTGGCTGAGTTAACCGCGGTGACGTGAGTTACTGTGTCGATTTGGCACTCAGTACCGACCACTTTTACTTTGTATTCTTGCTTGTGACTCAGTTGGTCGACGAGTGGAGCGTCAACGTCTGCGAATGTCACCTCGACTTCTGCGTCTGCTAATAGTTTACCGATGAAGCCACGACCAATGTTACCTGCGCCAAAATGAACTGCGTTTTTCATAATTCTTACCTACCAATGTCTAAAATGTTGACTTACGAAACTAGGGGGAGGCCAACCGCATAGGGGGTGACAGCTGACCCCATTTGCCTCAGGAGCAAATTAAAGGGGTAATTAAGCCGCTTGTTGACCGCCAAGGATGTTTAGAATCTCTTCCACATCGTTGGTGCTGGTTAGCTTCTCAATTGCCTCCGGCTCATCGAGCGCGTTCGTAATGGTGGTAATCACCTGGATGTGCTCATCGTTCTTAGCGGCAATGCCGATAACCAGTTTCGCAACATCGTCGTCGTCTTCAGTAAATTGGATACCCGATGGGTATTGGCAGATTACAATGCCGGTTTTCTTCACGCGGTCTTTCGCTTCCACCGTACCGTGAGGCACTGCGATAGATTCGCCTAGGTAAGTTGGAACCAATGCTTCACGCTCAAACATCGCGTCTACGTATTCTGGTTCTGCGTAGCCAAGTTCGACCAACTTGTTGCCCGCGAAGCGAATCGCTTCTTCTTTGTTGGCAGCTTTCAAACCTAGGTGAATGTTTTCACGCTGGATTTGGAACACCGACGTTTGCTGTGGCTCGAAGTTGTCGTCGTTTGCTGCCACGAGCGAAACTTTTACCATTTGGTCGTCATTGGCTGCGGATTGGTTTTGCGCTGCTAGTAGTTTGGTGACTAGCTGGTTGTACATCTCGCTGTCTAGGAAGTTAGTCAATGAAATGTGGTGTGCGTTTGGAGCATGCTTACGTGCACGATCCGTTAAGTCTTTATGAGTAATCACGATATCTGCACTCTCTGGTAAGCTGTTAATGGCAAGGTTGGTTACGTGGATGTTCAGACCTGCGTCTTGAACCTTTTTGCGTAGCATGCTCGCGCCCATTGCACTCGAGCCCATGCCCGCATCACAAGCGACAATGATGCTTTGTACTGTCGCTAGGTCTACGTCACCTTTGCTTTGGCTGTTTACCACCGCATCGTTTTTAGATGCAGATTTCATGTCTTTCATTTGTGATGTTGCTTTTTCTAGTGCTGCTTCATCACCGTCTTCTTCTGTTGACGTTTGTGTCTTCATTAGCAGTGCTGCTACGGCGAATGACACGCCTGTTGCCGCTGCTATAGACGCCAGAACACCAACGATTGAGCCTTTCTGAGTCATCAACAAGATTGCAAAGATTGAACCTGGTGATGCTGGAGAAACGATACCTGCGTTAAAGATAGTTAGTACGAATACGCCAGTCATACCACCTGCGATAGCCGCAAGGATTAGGCGAGGGTTCATTAGGATGTATGGGAAGTAAATCTCGTGGATACCGCCGAAGAAGTGGATGATTGATGCACCACCTGCCGTTTGACGAGCCGTACCTTTACCAAACACCATGTAAGCTAGCAGGATACCAAGACCAGGACCAGGGTTTGCTTCGATTAGGAAGAAGATCGATTGACCTGTTTCAGACGCTTGCTGGATACCCAGTGGAGAGAAAATACCGTGGTTGATCGCATTGTTTAGGAAAAGGATCTTCGCAGGCTCAACGAAGATTGAAGTCAGTGGTAGTAGGTGAGCAGAAACTAGGAAGTTAACGCCTGCCGCCAAGCCACCAGAAAGAATTTTTACGAATGGACCGATAAAGATGAAAGCAAGGATCGCACATAGCATGCCGATGATGCCCGCAGAGAAGTTGTTAACCAACATCTCGAAGCCACTTTTTACTTTACCATCGATGTAGTTATCGAATTTCTTGATAGCCCAGCCGCCCATTGGGCCGACCATCATTGCACCCATAAACATTGGGATGTCTGTGCCGACAATCACACCCATTGTTGTGATTGCACCGACTACCGCACCACGATCGCCACCAACTAATTTACCACCGGTGTAACCGATAAGTAGTGGCAGCAAGTAGGTAATCATTGGGCCAACCATAGAGGCTAACGTTTCGTTTGGTAGCCATCCAGTTGGGATAAATAGAGCAGTGATAAAGCCCCACGCGATAAACGCGCCGATGTTTGGCATTACCATGTTTGACAGAAAACGACCAAAATTTTGTATCTTGATCTTGGCATCTGGTGATATCATAACAATTCCCCGTTCGATGTTCTGATGAATCTTGTTGTAGTAAACGGTTCGCCAAAACCGTTTGTTTGATTGCTTAGTACCCAATCAATTTACCACACATTTTCCAATTGGAACTGACAACGGGTTTTTCGTGATCTACGCCCGCATTTCTTGGGCTGAGAAACGGTTTTTAAGTGACCAAGTTCAACTTATTAACTTGTAACTTAATAACAAAAAGCCACTTTCAAATCTGTCAATAAAAATCTTAGTGATCAATTCGATCTTCTGACAAATTTAAAATCAAAATACTTTGTGACCTTGATCACTTTTAATTTCTTTTGAAATTCAAATTAAATACCAGTAACGATCAATATCACATTTTGTGCTGGTTTGGTCTGGGTGTAAAATGTGATCTAAGTCGATTTTGGTGTTTTGTGAAAGTTTGCGACGGGATTGGCGTGTTCAATGTCATTGCGACTCTTCGATAGAATGTATTTATAAGAGTCTTTTCGGCGTACTTCACGAAGTGCTCTTATCTAATTGATAGAAAAGTAAAAGAGAGTCGCTACACTGCTTTTATTGACTCACAACTCCCTTCTTACTCACTGCCCTTACTTATGGTTGCTATTAGCATGGTAGGTGAGGTATTCATGAGTTTGTTCGCGTCCCATATACCTTGCCAACGTCTTTTCTTGAACATCGCGCAAATCCACCGTAATCAACCCATCTAGCGCGTTATTGAATGCAGGATCGACATTAAAGCACACCAGTTTGCCATTGAGGCTTAAGTACTGACGCAGTAACACGGGCACACCTTTCCCTTCATCGATTCTGGCAATTACGCGTGATAGTAACTGTAAATCTCCCAGAGCAGTAAGCATGCTGGTGTTCCAGTCACGGTGGTGCTCGGGAAGTGGGTTAGAAGGCGTGACGTACTCTGCGCAGTTGTTATCGTAGTGGTGCAGCGTCATTGATTGGGCAAGCAGTTGGCGCGCAGTATCGCTATAGTCGTTGCTAATGCTTACCGGACCAAATAGGTGAGTGTAATCTGGGTTTTGATGCACGAAGGTTGCGATGCCTTTCCACAGCAGCAGTAGCGCGCTCATGCTCTTTTGATATTGCTGTGCAATCACTGAGCGCCCCATTTCGATGGATTTACCCATTTGGTCTATAAAGCGTTGGTCATAGTTAAACAACGTTCGTGAATACAGACCTGCTACGCCGCGCTTTTCAATCAGTTGATCAACTAGACCTAAACGATACGCGCCCACCAAGCATTGGTTTTCTCTGTCCCACACAAACAGATGCAGGTAATCATGATCGAAATGGTCAATGTCTATTGCTAGTCCTGTCCCTTCGCCAACCTGTCGAAAATTGAGCTCACGTAGGCGACCAATTTCATGTAGTAGGGAAGGGATGTTCTGCGACTCCGTGCAGTAAACATCGAACTCACCACTTGTTAGCAGCTTGGACTCTTTTGGTAAGTTGTTCAGCTCTTCAAGCAATTCGCCTACGGGTAACCCTGCCGCTATTGGAGAGAGCATTTCTGATGAAGAAGAAGGCTTCACTGAATGGGTTTCACGATTGAGCAAGTAAGTGTTGAGCCGCAAATAGTTCACCACTTGATCATCGTTAAGTGTGTTGAGCTCTTTGAATTTAATCGCTTGGCCAAAAGACAAGTTGATGGTTTGTGCATGTTTGTTCAGTAGCTCCCGCCCGAGCATTAGGGTACGCAAAAGTGGATGGATTTTCCCTGCCATATAGAAGCGTTTCGAGTTCTGACCACTGATGAATACTGGAACTGTCGTTGCTTTGTTTTTGCGGATCAGGCTACTTACGCTTCGACTCCACGCTTTGTCTTCCAAGCGTTGCTGTTTGGCATCGACTAACTGGGAAACCTCACCGGCAGGAAAGACAAGCAATAAGCCGCCACTTGCGAGGTGTTTATTAGCCGCTCTGAGGGCCTTCATATTTGATTTGACGGCGTCTTTGCCTTCAAACACATCGACACCAATGAAGAGCTGATCTAACTCTGGTACGGTTTTCAGGTATTGATTGGCTAGAATTTGGATATCGTCTCGTACCATCAACAAGAGTTCGGCCAAGATGACGCCTTCCACACAACCAAGCGGGTGGTTCGCCACAATGACGGTAGCACCTTGTTTAGGCACTGAGTCGAGTGAACCATGAGCAATGCGATAATCGATACCTAAGACATCCAGCGTGAAGCGGAGAAAAGTTTTGGTATCGGCATTAACGGGGCGTTGGGCGTAGAACTTATCAAGTTGGTTTAAACCGGTTGCCCATTCAGCAACGTTTTCACCAATGCCAAACGGCGTTTTACGTGGGAGACGAAAAGGGGTCGAACTATCCATATTTACCTCAGCGTACAAGTTGCTGATTGGATAGTAGAAATTACAGATGACAATTCAGAGGCAAAAGCATGAGCCTTTGGTGACAAACCAATGAAGCTTTATTGACTAAAGAAAACGGTATATCACTGTGCTATGAATCAAAACTCGCGTTATGTCTCCCTCTTAAAACAAGAGATAGGCTATCTTATCTAGAACAAAGATTAAGCTAAGTTGATATTTATCAGGGGGAAATAATGGAACGAGTTTCCAATAAAGCAGCACTTTGGATTGGGCTAAGTTTGATACTTGGTCTTGGCATACTTGGCTATTTTATGCAGCAGACGGCGGTGAAATACCGAGCCTATGAAAGAGTCGTGACAGTAAAAGGTTTGTCGGAGCGTGAGTATCCTGCTGATACGGTGATTTGGCCGATTCAATTTACTCTAGCGAGTAATGATATGGGAGCCATGTTTGATGAAATTGACCAGCAAACCCGTTTGATTTTGGACTTTCTAAGTGCCAAAGGGCTTCCTGAAACCAGCGTTTCCCTTTCTTCCCCAGCGGTCATTGACAGAAAAGCACAGCAATATGGGAGCGAGCAAGACATTGAGTATCGTTATTTGGCCTCGCGAACCGTTACGGTTTATAGCCAGAGTGTTGATGTTGTTCGAGCGGCAATCAATGAAATAGGTGAGCTAGGAAAGCAAGGCGTTTTGCTTAACCAAGATCCTTATGCAAATCGTGTTGAGTACAGCTTTACTAAGCTGAATGATGTGAAGCCAGACATGATCGAAGAAGCGACTAAGAATGCGCGTAAAGTGGCTGAGAAATTTGCGAAAGACTCACAGAGTTCACTGGGTAAGATCAAACGTGCAACTCAAGGGCAGTTCTCGATTTATGACCGAGACAGCAACACGCCTTACATTAAGAAAGTACGAGTGGTATCGACGGTTCAATATTACTTATCTGATTAAAGTTGCGCTCATATAGTCAATAGTTGGTCGTTCCATCACCTTCTATTTGTAGAGGTATCTATGCTCTGTGATAGGGAAATCAGTCTTCGCTGACGCTATATACAAGTACTTTTTTATAAAACTAAGTTCTTAACAGTGATGAGGTGAGTTTGATAATAATCAAGCTCACTTGTTTCTTATGAGCGTAAGTTAGTATGACTTATTGCTAGAAGGAATTAGTATCATGGCATACAAGCACTTTGTTAGAGAACTACTGGGTTTAGCGATTGTTGTCTCTGTCGTCTTTGGCGTATTAGGCGTGATGTTAGAGCTCTTCGCACTGACGGCACTTTGGGAGCATCAGCAAACGATAGCCGATGTTTTTTTCCATGAATCTCTCTACTTCATCGTATTTTTAATCCCACCATACTTCCTCTGGAAGTTGATTAACCGCCCTGAATTGGTTTCTGCTGATCAAGCTTATTTGGCAATGAAGTTAGAGGCTGAAAGTCGACAATGAGTCCTACCAGGTTCATTTTTATGAGTATGCAATGCTTAGTAATTGCCATTAAATTCAAACAGTTAAACGTTTGTCTTTGTTGCGTTAGTTTGCATTGATTTTCATGTCACTTTTCTCTTGTCTGACCCATTACCTGACCTAGCTTTGCTTAGGCAGGAAGTTTGTCAATATCATTTTTGGCTGCTTTTAGGTTATGCCTATTGGCCTAGAAAGTTAACTTCGCCAAAAAAGACAAGAGAAAATCAGAATGTTAACTGTTACTAAAATTCAATCCGCGACCAGTCGTAAAAATTCCTATTATCTCTGGGATCAATCAGGTCAACGCGGTACAGGGCGTTTGGGAGTAAAAATTTTCACTAGTGGGAAAAAGCAGTTCGTGTTTCGCTACTACCAGCACCAGAAAGAAAAATTTATCTCAATCGGTTTATTCAGTGCACGTGCTGGCAGCATGACTCTTACAGAAGCTCGCGAGAAAGCCCAAGTTTTCTCACAACTGTTGCTCGGCGGAAAAGATCCTAAATTGCACCTTGAACAACTAGAGAGCGAGCAGAAAAAAATTGATGCTGAGAGTAAAAGCTTAGGAACCATTGATGAGCTATTTCATAGCTATACGGAGCGTATGAAAATAGATGGAAAGAGAACGTATGAAGACGTGCGAAATGCGCTGGTACGAGAGTTCTATCCATACATAGACAAAAACACCAAAGCGTGTGATGTAACGACAGATGATATTAAATACGTTATTAGTAAGATGATCCAGCGCGGAGCTATCACCCAAAGCAACCGAGTACGTAGCTATGTTATGGCGGCGTTTAACCATGGGATGCGCTTTGATAACGATCCTCGCTACTTCTCTTTAGAGTCGAAA
This sequence comes from Vibrio sp. YT-19(2023), assembly GCF_033337395.1. Lineage (NCBI taxonomy): Bacteria > Pseudomonadati > Pseudomonadota > Gammaproteobacteria > Vibrionales > Vibrionaceae > Vibrio > Vibrio sp. YT-19(2023). The sequence goes on from NZ_JAWOQN010000016.1 coordinate 126,815, forward strand.
TTTGGCATAAAATACAATCCTGTAGCACCAATTCCTAAGCAAAAAGATGGAGAGCGCATTGGTGAAAGGTTCTTAGAATGGCGAGAGTTACGGCGTCTGCTAAAAGATCTTCGTGAAAACTATGATCTTGTACCCATCGGACAAGATTTGAAGCACTTACTTCAACTGTGCATCTATCTAGGGGGGCAACGACCGTATGAGGTGATTACACTTGAATGGTGGAATGTTGATTGGGAAGAAAGGTTTGTCTGCATTACCAAAGAACGTTCCAAAAACAAAAAAGATCATATCGTACCGTTGAACGGATTGGCTTTTGAAATACTTCAGAAACAATATGAGCTTTCTGGTGGTGGACGATATGTTTTTCCAAATCCAAAAGATGCAGAAGAACCCATGAAGACTAGCTCAATTTGTCGTGCAGTGACTCGTTATCGCAATGCCGTGGGGTTCGATAAGTTTGTGCCTAAAGATTTGCGTCGAACGTGTAAAACTTTGATGGGGGCATGTCGAATCAGCAAAGAAGTTCGAGATCGTATTCAAAATCACGCGTTACAAGATGTGAGTACACGTCACTATGATCGCTATGACTATTTTGATGATAAATTAGGTGGGCTTGAAACCTGGAGCAGTAAATTGAAAGAGTTGATTGGGTATGTTCCACCAGCGTTGTCAGTTGTACCCTCCGCTGAAACGTTACCTTTTCCAGACATTAAAAGTACTCAGTCGCTAAGAGCTAATCTTAAATAAAGATTGTTTTTGAAAGCCCCATTGGGGCTTTCTGTTAATTTTGTTACTACCTAGTTCTTGTCTAGATCATTCAGGTGATCAAGTAAGTATTCGGTGTAGTAAAGCGGCATCACGATGTGCTCCTTCTCTGTTGCTGGAGAGCCTTGAGTACCTGTAAGTTTGATTGTCTTGTGGGGTTTGCACTTCTCGATGTAGGATTGCAATGATTTCGCACGGGTTCGCTTACCGCTTTTTACTTCTACAGGTACGATACGACCTAGGTCATCAGCGATAATGAACTCTATCTCTGCTCTTGCGTCTCCCCAAGAGAAACTTGGTTCAATGCCTAACGCAGCGATTTCCTGTTGAACATAGTTTTCAGCGACATATCCCTTGTATTCATAGCCTTGCTGTTTGATTTCACGGTAACCAGTGCCGAGCATATGGTTCAATAGCCCTACATCAAAGAGAAATAGTTTAACTGTATTTTCCTTCTGATACGCAGCTAAAGGAGAACGAGGCTGCCCTTCAATAGGATGATTTTTTAAAGCAAGCCGACACTTGTGAAGCCATGTGATCGCACTTTCATATTCAGCATAGCGAGACTTGCGTTCGTGAACTCCCTTGAATTTAAACCGTTTAACGGAGTCGTCGAATACCGAAGATAGTTGAGCGGGAATGCTTCGAAATACAGATTCGATTAGCTGTGCATCCACTTTTCCAGAGTACTTTCCGAAATCACGCATGTAGCCCTCAATTAAATTCCTATGGACTTCAGATACGGCTTCAATGCGTTCAATAATACTGAGTTCTGAGTTTTCGAACCATGAGTTTACGGCTTCAGGCATGCCGCCAACAAAATAGTAGTCGGTCAGTAGTTCGATTAATTTTGTATGAGCTGCTGGAGAATTCAGCTTTTGGTCAAACGCTTTTTGCAGTGCTTTTTCTCCAGATGCCCACAAGAATTCCCTGAAAGTCAGTGGCTTTAAATTGTGTTGCTCAACTTTTCCAACGGGAAAGGACGTGAGCAATCCGATATTTGAACCACTAGCAGCAACATAAGCTTTGGGAGCCTTTTCTGCAAAGTACTTAAGAGAGGTGACCGCTCTTGGACATTCACCAATTTCATCTAAAATAAGAAGATCTGTCGATGGTTCGAAGATTTCTCCTGTTAAGAGTTCAATGTTGGTGATGATGTCATCAGGGTTTAGAGAGGCTTTGTTGCGTAATTCAGACGAGAAACCAAACCTCCTAAAGTTGACCGACTTTTATACAATATACTGAGTTTCAG